>NZ_HF999004.1:0-15554 GCF_000433815.1 Blautia sp. CAG:257 | reverse complement strand
GATGTTCTTTTTGCCTTCGCCAAAATCCACTTCTCCGTCGCAGTCCTTCAGGATAAAGTGATCTCTGTGCTCATCCCAGTTGTACTTGTCTGTATTTAAGTTAAAGCCTCTTTCTTCTTCCACACCGAGAATATCGTCCAGCTGGAAGAATTTACCCTGCCACTGATGAGCGCCAGGCTCACCTACGCCGATAAAGCCGCCGCCGTTATAGACAAACTCACGGACTGCAGTGCTTACTGTCTCATCGATCCAGTATTCTCCGCCGCTCTGGGCAGTATCTGCATCGCCGACATTGATCACAACGTCAAAATTCTTAAGAAGCGCCGGATCTGCCTTGATGTCCTCAAAGCTGATAAAGGAAACATCAAAAGGAGCGCCGCTTAAAGCCTCAATGATTCCGAAATAGGAATAATTCTGTTTGTAGTAAAGGCCATGATGAACCATATGATTTCCCCATGCGCGCATTTTGCCCCAACAGTTTAAGACAGCCACTTTCTTTACGCAGTATGGAGTAACGCCCTGAATATTGTCGTAAAGAGTACGGAACTCCTGACACACCTCTTTAATATAATCCACAAAATCCGGGAACTGGATGGCAAGCTTCAGATATCCGCCATAGCCGATTCTCTGGATCGGGCTTCTCAGGATCGCTCTTCTTGCAGTTACCCAGTTTACCTTTGCTTCTTTTACCGGATCTCCGCCTTCATGGAAGGTATCCGGGAAGAAATACGGAAGGAAACGTCCCTCTGTGTATTTTACATGTTTGATATCGCTGAACAGACGAAGTGTTGCACCGTTTCCAACGCTTCCAACCACAGCGTCAAGTCCGATCTGGGCAAATTCATCCATAAACGGCTCCATACCGATCCAGTGATCGCCCATGAACATCATGGCTTCCTTACCGTACTCATGAACAATGTCCACCATCTGTTTTGCAAGGAGAGCAACCTCTCTGCGCTGGAATGTCTGGAAATCACGGAATTCCTTTGACGGAATACGGTAAGTATTATTCATATAACCCTGGTCGATAATGTATTCCGGACGGAACGGATAACCCACTTCTTTTTCAAACTGTTCCAGAATATACGGACTTACTGATGCAGAATATCCGTACCAGTCCACATATTTTTCTCTTGCCATCTCGTCAAAAATCAGAGTGAACTGGTGGAAAAATGTGGTAAAACGGACTACGTCCACATAGTCATGGGTTTCCAGGAAACGGCGGAGACGTTTCAGAGAGTACTCTCTTGTGGCAGGCTGACGTACGTCAAAGGTCATCTGAGGCTCCACGTCCTTCCAGTCGTTGACAACTGCATTGTACATATGAACCGGATCCCACATAATATATGCAAGAAAGCTTACGGTATACTGATGAAAAGGAACTGCCTGAATCCTGACATTTCCGGTTTCCTCATTATAAGACCATTTTTCGCATGGAACCGGCTGTCCTGTGGTGCGGTCCATAACCTCCCACCATTTGCGGATATCATCTCTTGTATTTACAGCAAGCATATCCGGGTAAAGATGATCCATCAGGTGAATTTCCAGAGATTCTTCCACTGCTGTGTGGATGGATGTCATAATATACATCTGCTGGATCTCTTCCGGATGCGCTTTTGCCCAGTCGTTATCCTTACGTGTTGTGTAATAAGTTGCATAGATCTTGGATCCGGTATCCTTCAGTTCCTGAGGAAACTCTGTTCCGTCACAGTCACGGATGGCATCTGCGCCCCACTCTTTCATAATATCAAGTGTCTCTCTGATCACGTCCAGATCTGTAGGAATCGTGACTCTTCCTCTTTTTTCTGCCATGTTCATACCTCCATATAATTTGTGTAAAAAACTCCCTGTACATACGCTTAGTTTTTTCATTATGATTATAGAATAATAATTCCTGCACATGAATTCAATTCTCTTTTTGCTTTGTTTTTTAGAAATCTTGCTGTAAGAATTTTTTTATGATATGATAACAGAAACTGCGGAAAGGAGTTTTTATGAGCAATCAGTCTCTTCATTTTTCATCAGAAACAGAAACTTCCATGAATGCTGTACTTATTTCAGCCTCAGCCTCACGCTATGAGGGAGACTGGTCCAGCATCCCCCATTCCCACACTTTTACAGAACTTTTTTATGTACGGGAGGGCAAAGGAAGCTTTCTGATTGAAAATCAGATTTTCCCTATTGAAAAAGACGATCTTATTATTGTCAATCCCCATCTGAGCCATACGGAAATTTCCAACGGAATCTCTCCTTTAAGTTATTTTACTGTGGGAGTGGACGGAATTTCCTTTTCTTTTAATGACCACCGGGATTTCCAGATCTTTAACTGCAGAAAAAAACAGGCGGATCTTCTTTTTTATTTTAACGCGATTTTCCAGGAGCTGGACAAAAAGGCAGAAGGATATGAAAGCATCTGCATGCATCTTCTGGAAATCCTTACCCTGCAGCTGAAACGGCTTACAGATTCTGCCTTTGAAGTCATTTCTTCTCAGCACCCCAGCCGAGCCTGCGCTGCTGTAAAACGGTATCTGGATTCCAGTTACAGCGAATCCATTACTCTGGATGATCTTGCTGTTTTCAGCCATCTGAACAAATATTATCTGAGCCATGAATTTACAAAATACTATGGAATTTCTCCTATCAGTTACCTGAACCGGAAACGAATCGAGGTGTGCAAAGAACTTCTGGAAAATTCCGATTATGGAATCTCAGATATTGCTCACCAGGCCGGCTTTTCCTCTCAGAGCTATCTGTCCCAGAGCTTCCGCAAATACTGCGGTATGTCTGCCGGAACCTACCGGAAGCTTATAAAACAGAATAAAAAGCAGATTACTTCTGACTCCGGTGCCCAATATACAGAAAAGGAAGCAGGAACCTCTCTATGAATCGATCAGTGACCTACCATATAACAGAAGCAGATGCCAGCATGCAGATTCTGGATTTTCTGCGTTCAAAAGGTTTTTCCAGACATATCCTTTCTTCCATGAAGGCAGAAAAAAACGCCATTTCTCTCAATGGCGAAAAAGCAGGAGGACGTACCTTATTAAAAAATCATGATATTCTGAACATCCTGGTTCCGGAAACAGGATCCACAGAGCATATAATTCCGGTTCCCATGGAGCTTTCTGTTTTATATGAAGATGAAGATATTCTTGCTGTGGACAAGCCTGCGGGAATGCCGGTGCATCCTTCCATGGGGAATTATGAAAACACTCTGGCAAACGGCGTTGCCTTTTATTTTGAAAGCAGAAATCTTTTCTGCCCCTTCCGCTGCATCAACCGCCTTGACAGAGATACCTCCGGCGCTCTGATCCTGGCAAAAAATCCTTTAAGCGCCGCCATCCTCTCCACTCAGATGAAACGCCGGGAAATCTGCCGCACCTACCTGGCAGTGGTAAAAGGAATCCCTCCTGAAAAGGGAAAAATCTCCGCGCCTATTGCAAGGCTTGGAGATTCTGTCATTCAAAGATGTGTGGATTTTAGCAGAGGAGAATCTGCAGTTACCTTTTATGAAAGGCTGGATATCAGAAATGATCACTCTCTTCTGGAACTTCATCTGGAAACCGGGCGTACCCATCAGATCCGCGTGCACATGGGATATCTGGGCTACCCGCTTCCGGCGGACTATCTGTACTGTCCGGACTACAGCCGGTTCAGCCGCCAGCCTCTTCACTCCGTACAGATAGAATTTTCTCATCCCATAACCGGCAAACGGCTGTGTCTCACAGCGCCTGTGCCTCCGGATATGGTTCAGGGATTTTTATGATCTGTTTTTTTCGTAGATCACAAGAAGTCCCTTCAGAAGAAGATCCGCATCCCAGATCATTTCTCTTTTGCAGTGAGGAATGATCTTTTTTGACATTCCCCCGGTAGCGATCACGGTTACATCCTGTCCCAGATACTCTTCGATCCTGTCCACAATGCCGTCCACTGCCGCCGCGTTTCCATAAAGGATTCCGCTTTTCATACAGTCCACTGTGTTTCTTCCGATCAGTCGTTTAGGCTCTTCTATACTGATGCCGCTTAACTGGGATGCCCTTGCCGTAAGAGCGTCCAGCGAAACCCTTACTCCCGGAAGGATCATGCCTCCCATAAACCGTTTCTTTTCGTCTACCACGGAAACAGTTGTGGCTGTTCCCATATCCACGATCACCAGCGGCACCGGATAAAAGGTCATAGCTGCCACTGCGTCAGCCACCCGGTCAGCTCCCATTTCACTGGGATTATCAAGCATAATGTTAAGGCCTGTCTTCAGCCCGGGACCAACCACCATCACATCCTTTTTCAGGATCTTTTCTGCAGCAAGTCTGGCTACATTTGTGATCTGGGGAACAACAGAGGAAATAATACATCCCTCAATTTCCTGCCCCTTAATGTGATAAATATCAAGAACTGTTTTCAGATCAATGGCATATTCCAGTTCTGTTTTTGTACGAACAGTAGAAAGACGTTCCACAAAATATATCTTTTCTCTGTCTATACATCCCACTACAATATTTGTATTTCCAATATCAATCGCTAAGATCATTCTTGTTCATTCCTTTATCAGATACTCTGTTTCACCGCAATCTGAGATGCCGGGATCAGCCTTGCTCTGGAAAGCGCGGTCCCCACTGCTCCGGTGATCACTGTAGACGCAGCCATTTCACAGACTGCATTAATACCTACAAAAGCACAGCAGAACAATAGTACATTCTGCCCACCTATCAGCTCTCTGATATATTCCGTATTTCCAAACATTCCCACAAGCGCTGTCATAAAAAATACCGTGTTCAGAAACGCTGAGAAAAATCCGGTCACTGCGCAGGAAACATAAATATTGGCTTTTTTCCGTACTGTTCTGAAAATATATCCCACACAAACTCCCATAAGAAGCCTTGGAATAAATCTCTGCAGAAAAGCAAGAACAGGGCTGATGCCGAACAATACCGCGCCCATAGCGCTGGTTCCTCCGATTCCGATACACTGTCCGAAGCTGGTCAGTCCGAAAATGGCTCCGGCCACTGCCCCGCCTGCGGGACCAAGTACCACGGCGCTGACAGCCACCGGGATCACATTAAAGGAGATCGCCAGAGGCCCGATATTCAGATAGCCCAGAGGGGTGTATGCCATAAGCAGAAGAACCCCTGACATCAGTCCCAGTACAGTAAGCTGTGATGTTGTGAATTTCTTTTTTGTTTTCATTTTTTCCTCCTTGTTATCGTTCCCTCCTACAGGGATACAATACGGTGCGGAACTGCGGGCGGTAAGTGTATTTGCCCGCTTCCTGATAAACGGGTTACACTTCCCTTTCTTTACAGACAGAAAGGATTTTATCCAGAATGGCGTTGGCTGCATCCTCCTTGCTCATCAGCTGAAGTGATACGTCCTCATTCTGTGTAATCAGGGTCAGGATATTGGTATCCCCCTGGAATCCGGCGCCGGCCTCTTTTAAATTGTTGGCTGCCACCATGTCCAGATGCTTTTTCTCAAGCTTGGCCCTGGAATTACCGATCATATTCTGTGTTTCCATGGAAAAACCGCATAAAAACTGTCCCGGACGTCTGTGCTCTCCCAGATATTTCAGGATATCGTCTGTCCTTTCCAGCTCAATACTCATTTCTCCATCCTGTTTTTTTACCTTTTCATCAGCTACGTGAAGCGGACGGTAATCTGCCACTGCCGCAGCCTTGATAATAATATCCTGTTCCTCACTTACTGATGTGACTGTCTCAAACATGTCCCTTGCAGTGACAACAGGAATCATTTTTACAAAGGGCGGAGCCGCAATGGCGCAGGGACCGCTTACCAGCGTAACCTCAGCTCCCCGCAGCATGGCAGCTCTGGCCAGGGCATATCCCATTTTGCCTGAGGAGTGATTGGTAATATAGCGGACCGGATCAATGGCCTCCTGAGTGGGACCTGCAGTGACAAGAACTTTTTTGCCCTTTAAGTCCTTCTCACAGGCAATTTCCTTCAGGATATACTGTAAGAGGATTTCCGGCTCCGGCATTTTGCCTGCTCCCGTATCTCCGCATGCAAGATATCCCACAGCCGGATCGATCACTTCATAATCGTAACGGCGAAGAATCTTCAGATTATCCTGGAGAATGGGATTCTCGTACATATTGGTGTTCATGGCAGGAGAAATATACTTTTTACATTTACATGCCATGACCGTGGTGGTAAGCATATCGTCTGCAATCCCGTGGGCAAGCTTTCCGATCACATTGGCGCTTGCAGGAGCGATCATCACCATATCTGCCTGTTTTGCAATGGACACATGCTCTACCTGAAACTGAAAGTTCCGGTCAAAGGTATCCACCAGACACTTGTTTCCGGTGAGAGATTCAAATGTAATGGGATTGATAAAATTCGTGGCATTCTCTGTCATTAGTACATGAACCTGCGCGTGCAGCTTTTTCAGCGCGCTGGCAAGATATGCGATCTTATATGCGGCAATACTTCCGGTTACACCCAGAAGTACTGTTTTTCCCTTTAACATTCCGGTTTCCTCCCTTTCATGGCCTGAAAAGACCAAAGCTTTTTTACCTGTCCATTTATTTTACCAATCCCTTCTTTTAATTGCAATGGATTTTTCCTGTGTTTATATTTTTATACACCCTTGATGGCGGCATGTTGTACTGTGTATACCGGATTCCGGCATATATATCAATCTCCCTTTTGGCAGCTCGGGCTTACCTCTGCTCTGTCACTCTGTATAAAAAAAGTGCCAACCATTACCTGGCAGTAACTCTTTTATGGAAAATAACTCTTCTGTAATTGACCTTGAGTGTGTTTTTTCTTATAATAAATGCAAAACGATAAATGAGGAAATACCGGATTTTAACACAGAAAATAAACGGACACCAAAAATTGCCGGAACCGATCTGTCTATGATACGTGGATAAACAGGAATTACTTTGTGCGTTTTTTGAATTTGCTCATTTACAGTACAGAAAATTTTTACAAAGGAGACTTCACAATGAAAGACTATACCGAATATATCATTCAGCAGGCGCAGAAACTTCTTTCCATTGACAGTCCTTCCGGATACACAGAACATGTATCCCAGTGGCTTCTGGAAACCTACAGAGAAATGGGATATGATCCGCAGCTTACCACAAAGGGCGGCGTTCTGGTGCAGATCTCCCGGGGCACAGAGGAAAATACAGAGGATCCTGCAAAGGGACCTGTTATGCTGATGGCACATACCGACACACTGGGAGCCATGGTTTCTTCTATTACCGGCGAGGGCCGGCTGAAGCTCAGTCCTTTAGGAGGAATGAATGCAAATAATGCGGAAGCAGAAAACTGCCGTATCATTACAAGAGAGGGAAAAACCTATACCGGAACTTTCCAGTTAAGCAACGCCTCCATTCACGTAAACGGAGAATACAATGATACAAAAAGAACCTACAAGGACATGGAGGTTCTTCTGGACGAGCTGGTAACTTCTGCCGAGGAGGTAAAAGCTCTTGGTATTATGACCGGAGACATTGTCTGCTTTGATCCCAGAACAGTTGTCACTCCTTCCGGCTTTATTAAAAGCCGTTTTCTGGATGACAAGCTGAGTACTGCCATTCTTCTGGGCTATGCCAAATATTTAAAAGATGAAAATATTACTCCTGACCGCAGGATCTACCAGCACATTACCGTATTTGAGGAAGTTGGACACGGCGGCTGCGCTTCCATACCGGAACAGGTGACAGAGCTTCTGTCCGTGGATATGGGCTGTGTAGGGGAAGGTCTGGAATGTACGGAATGTCAGGTTTCCATCTGCGCCAAGGACAGCCGGGGACCTTATCATTATGATGTTGTTTCCGGACTTATCCGGGCTGCCAGACAGGCGGATGTGGATTTTGCCGTAGATGTATACCCGTATTACGGTTCTGATGCAGATGCAGCTTTAAGCGCGGGAGTGGATGCGCGCCACGGTCTTATCGGTCCGGGCGTATACGCTTCTCACGGATATGAAAGAAGCCACAAAAAAGGTGTGGAAAATACCTTCAATCTTCTGAAAAGCTATCTTGGATAATTTAGGGAACCTGTAGCTTTCCCTGACAACCAGTTATTAAAAGGAGACACATTTTATGGATTCCTGTCAGATCACGCAATGGTGCGCCCGGTTTATCCGGGAACAGGTAAAACCCGGAGATCTGTGTATTGACGCCACCATGGGAAACGGAAACGACACCCTGCTTTTAAGTACACTCTGTAAAGAAAACGGACAGGTACTGGCCTTTGACATTCAGGAAATGGCTCTTACTAATACCAGAAAGCGCCTGCAGTGTGCAGGCGCTCCCGAAAATTATCAGCTGATCCTTGATTCCCATACCAATATGGGCAGTTATGCTTCTCCAGGATCTGTCAGCTGTATTGTATTTAATCTGGGCTATCTTCCCGGAGGAGATCATTCCCTGTCCACAAAGGCCGAAACCAGCATCCAGGCTCTGGAGCAGGGACTCTCTCTGCTTCAGAAAAACGGGCTGATCTCCCTTTGCATTTACAGCGGAGGGGACTCCGGATTTCAGGAACGGAACCAGGTTCTTGCCTGGCTTTCTGCTCTGGATCCTAGGAAGTATCTGGTGATCCGCAACGATTATTTTAACCGTCCCAATAATCCGCCCATCCCTGTTCTTATCATAAAGCTGTAAGCCCGCTCCAGGTCTTAAAGAATATCAATATATTCTCCGTTCAGAGCCTTGTTCATGCTTCGTACCGCGCAGAATTTTCCGCACATGGAGCAGGTATCCTCATGCTCCGGAGCTCTGTCATCCCGGATGCTTCTGGCAGTGTCCGGGTCAATGGAGCACTCCCACTGTTTTTCCCAGTCAAAGGTTCTTCTTGCATCTGCCATGGCATCGTCCATGTCTCTTGCATGAGGAACTTTTTTTGCAATATCCGCTGCATGTGCCGCGATCCTGGATGCGATGATCCCCTGCTTCACATCCTCCACATTGGGAAGGGCCAGATGCTCTGCAGGAGTTACGTAGCAGAGGAAGGCGGCTCCTGCTGAAGCTGCAACGGCTCCTCCAATGGCAGAAGTGATGTGATCATAGCCCGGCGCAATATCCGTAACAATCGGTCCCAGAACATAAAAGGGCGCTCCCATGCAGATGGACTGCTGCAGCTTCATGTTTGCCTCGATCTGATCAAGAGGCATATGTCCCGGTCCCTCAACCATAACCTGCACATCCTTTTCCCAGGCTCTCTTTGTCAGCTCACCCAGACGGACCAGCTCCTCAATCTGGCATACATCGCTGGCGTCTGCCAGACAGCCGGGCCGGCAGGCATCGCCAAGAGAAATCGTCACATCATATTCCCGGCAGATATCCAGAATCTCATCATAATACTCATAAAAAGGATTCTCCTCCCCTGTCATGCTCATCCAGGCAAAAACAAGAGAACCTCCTCTGGATACAATGTTCATTTTTCTTTTGTGTTTTTTGATCTGATCAATGGTCTTTCTGGTAATTCCGCAGTGAAGAGTCACAAAATCAACGCCGTCCTGTGCATGAAGCCGGATCACGTCAATAAAATCCTTTGCAGTCAAAGTAGAAAGATCTCTCTGATAATGGATCACACTGTCATAAACAGGAACGGTTCCGATCATAGCCGGGCATTCCCGGATCAGTTTTTTGCGGAAAGGCTGTGTGTTTCCGTGAGAGGAAAGATCCATAATAGCCTCAGCTCCCATATTCACTGCTGCCATTACCTTTTCCATTTCAATGTCATAATCCTTACAGTCTCTGGAAACTCCAAGATTCACATTGATCTTTGTACGCAGCATGGAGCCTACTCCATTTGGCTCAATACAGGTGTGAAGCCTGTTGGCGCAGATAGCCACCTGGCCTTTTGCAACAAGCTCTCTGATTTCTTCCTCTGTGCGGTACTCTTTTGCTGCAACCTTTTTCATTTCCGGGGTGATAATTCCACGTCTTGCAGCCTCCATCTGTGTTTTATATTCTCTCATAAAGCGTTTCCTTTCCGTGTATTTATTTTTGTAATAATGATTTTATTCATTTGTATCTATTTTCTGTTTTACAGATTTGCCATATAAAAAGCATGATCCAGAGGGCCGCTTCCCTTTCCCAGGTCCAGTCCGGCTTCCAGAGCCTTTGAAATATATTCCTTTGCTTTTCTTACCGCCTCTTCCATTTCCATTCCCTTTGCAAGATTGGATGCGATCGCCGAAGAAAGGGTACAGCCTGTTCCGTGGGTATTGGGATTATGGATTCTTCTTCCTCTGATCCAGATCTTCTGTCCTTCCATGCAGAGAAGATCATCTGCATCACTGATGCTGTGGCCTCCTTTTAAAAGAACTGCCTTTGCGCCAAGATCACTGAGCTTTTCTGCTGCCGCCTCCATATCCTGTTTATTCTTTATCTCACAGCCGGAAAGAATTTCTGCCTCCGGAATATTTGGCGTGATCAGAGACGCAAGGGGAAACAGCTCTTTTATCATCATCTCTGCCCCGTTATTTTTCATCAGGGAGGAGCCGCTGGAAGCCACCATAACCGGATCCACCACCACGTTTTTTGCCTGATAAAACCGAAGCTTCTCTCCAATTACCTGAATCAGTTCTTTTGAAGATACCATGCCGATCTTTACTGCTTCCGGGTAAATATCTTCGAATACCGCATCCAGCTGGTCTCCCAGAAATTCTGGCGGAACCTCCATGACAGAGCGCACGCCTGTTGTATTCTGGGCAGTCAGGGCCGTTATGGCGCTCATGGCATACACGCCGTTTGTGATCATGGTTTTAATATCTGCCTGGATCCCGGCGCCCCCGCTGGAATCACTTCCTGCAATAGTCAGAACTGCATGAACGCTCATAGGTTTAAAACCTCCTGTATTTTTTTCTTCAGAAGAGCCGTTTCCTTCTGTATATCCTGAGCGGAAAAAATCCCGGACACTACGGCTGCCCCTGCCATTTTCCCTCCGGCAAGCTCTTCTATATTCTGCCTGGTGATCCCGCCGATGGCCACTGCCGGAACAGAAACCGCGCTGCAGATTTCTTTTAACTGATCTCTTGTAATACGAATGGCATCCTGTTTGGTAGGAGAAGGAAAAACAGCTCCCACCCCAAGATAATCCGCGCCCTCCTGTTCTGCTTTTTTGGCCTGCTCTGTAGTTTTTGCAGTGGCTCCTATGATAAAATCCTCCGGAACTGTTTTCCGTATGTCAGAAACCGCCATATCCTCTTTTCCCACATGCACACCGTCTGCTCCGCTTAAAAGCGCTGCCTTTACATTGTCGTTAATGATCAGAGGAACATGATAGCTGTGGCAGAGTTCTTTTATTTTTTCTGCTTCCTCCACAAGCCGGCTTTCCGGCAGGTCCTTTTCCCGAAGCTGGATCATGGTCGCTCCGCCCTTGAGAGCATCTTCAATCTGTTCGTACAGGGTCTGCCTGTCCGTCCATTTTCTGTCTGTCACTGCATAAAGAAGAAGCATATCTTTATGAAATTTCATGTTGATCTTTTGTCCTTTCCCCTTATTCAGAATACAAAGCTCTGTAAAAATATTTTTTCTCTTTTATTCCTGTCTTTTAAACTCCTGCAAATAATTTTCCGGATCGCTCCTGTGTCTTAAACTCCTGCAAATAATCCTCCGGATCTTCGCAGACCATAAGCCCGCTCATAACACAGGCGCCTGCCGCCCCTGCCCTTTTCACCTGACGGATATGAACGGGCGCGATCCCGCCAATGGCATAAACCGGTATAGAAACGCCTGCGCATACGTTTTTCAGAAACTCCAGTCCCCTCCCGGGCAGACCCTTTTTACAGTCCGTATCAAAAATGTGCCCTGCCGTAATATAAGTGCATCCCAGCCTTTCTGCCAGTACCGCATCCTCCACAGAATGGCAGGACGCTCCAAGAACCGGGAATTTCTGACGCTGGCTGTCATTCATTTCCATAAGAACCGGAAGAGGAAGATGAAGGCTGTCACATCCCAGCTCCAGAGCTGTTTCCGGAAAGCTGTGCAGAATGCAGACAGTTTTCTGTTCTCTGCAGATTTTAAGCACCTTCTTTGCAAGCTCTTTATATTCCTTTTCTGAAAGATCCTTTTCTCTCAGAATCACAGCTGCCGGACAGGCAGCCGCAATCTTTCTGATTCTGGCAAAAAAATCTTCCCGGCACAGTTTTCTGTTTGTGATACAGAAAATGTCTGAGCCTGCGTTTTTTTCAGACATATACATAATCGTTCAGAACCGGCTGAAGTCCTTCTTCTGCAATATCTCTGTACATCACATCCAGACTTCTGCTGTCATCAATTTCAAACTGTTCATCGCCTTTTGCTTCCTCTGATTTCCTGCCATTATACTTGCTTTCATGATCGCCGATCCCTGTGGATACCCCAGCGGAAATCTTTGTGGCAGCAATCTTTACAATACCGTTCCGAAATTCTGCGCTTTCCCTGGAAGATACGGTAATTCCTGCAAAAGGCAGAAAAATACGATATGCGCAGATAATCTGGCAAAGCTGCTTTTCATGAACATCCAGAGGGTTGATCTTATCATTGTTAATAATAGGACGAAGTCTCGGACAGGACAGAGACATCTCTGCATGAGGATATTTGCGCTGCAGATAATACACATGAAGGCCGGTGGCCAGCGCATCCCTGCGAAAATCTGAAAGTCCGAGAAGCGCTGAAAAAGCCACTCCTCTCATACCGCCCCGCAAAGCCCGCTCCTGGGCGTCAAAACGGTAGGGCCATACTCTTTTGTGTCCCATCAGATGAAGCTGTTCATATTTATCCGTATCATAGGTTTCCTGAAATACTGTCACATAATCTGCGCCGCACTGGTGAAGATAGGCATATTCATCTGTATTTACCGGATAGATTTCCAGGCCGACCATACGAAAATATTTCCGCGCAAGCCTGCAGGCCTCTCCAATATACGTTACGTCACTCTGACTGCGGCTTTCTCCTGTAAGGATTAAAATCTCCTCCATACCGCTGTCTGCAATGATCTTCATTTCTTTTTCAATCTGCTCCATGGAAAGCTTCATGCGGCTGATGTGGTTATAGCAGTTAAATCCACAGTATACACAGTAATTCTCGCAGTAGTTTGCAATATACAGAGGCGTAAAAAGATACACTGTGTTTCCGAAATGCCGTCCTGTTTCCATGCGGGCTCTCTGAGCCATTTCCTCAAGAAACGGCTCTGCCGCCGGAGAAAGCAGAGCTTTAAAATCCTCCACTGAGCAGGTTTCATGATTCAGCGCAGCCCTTACGTCAGATGCTGTGTAAACCGTATAATCATAGCTTTTCACCTGATCCATAACCTGTCCGCACACCTGGGATCTGATCTTTTCCATCCCGGGCAGATATTCCATATGATTTTTCCGGGAAGAGGGATCTGTCTCCAGACGGTGCTTTTTTTCCAGAGCCTTTTCAGAAAGATACTCAGAATCTACAAAAAACTGATTTTCCACTTCACTCACCTCTAATCTCTTAAAAATCCTGTCAGCGGATCAGAAGCAGCGGCGCCTCTTGTAAGCACTCTTCCAAGACCTGCAAGATACGCCTTGCGTCCGGCTTCAATGGCCTGTTTAAAAGCTGCAGCCATCAAAGGCAGGTTTCCCGCTGTGGCAAGAGCTGTGTTTGCCATAATTGCCGCCGCTCCCATTTCCATTGCCTCACAGGCCTGAGAAGGCTTCCCGATCCCCGCATCAACAATAATGGGAAGATCGATCTCATCAATAAGGATCTGGATAAAATCCTTTGTTGCCAGACCTTTATTCGATCCAATAGGGGATGCCAGAGGCATCACTGCCGCCGCTCCTGCATTTACCAGATCGCGGGCAGTGTTCAGATCCGGATACATATACGGCATTACCACAAATCCTTTATCTGCCAGAATCTCTGTTGCCTTTACGGTTTCCTGATTGTCAGGAAGCAGATATTTAGAATCGCGCATGATCTCTATTTTTACAAAATCCCCACATCCAAGCTCCCGGGCAAGACAGGCAATTCTTACTGCTTCCTCTGCATTTCTTGCTCCGCTTGTATTTGGAAGAAGGGTCACTCCTTCCGGAATAAAATCCAGGATATTCTCCTGGTCCTTTGTATTTGCCCGGCGTACTGCCAGTGTAATAATTTCTGCTCCGGCGTCCTTTACTGCCGCCTGGATCAGCTTCAGGGAATACTTTCCTGAGCCGAGAATAAAACGGGAGTTAAATTCATGTCCCCCTATGATCAGCTTATCATTCATTGTCCCTTTCCTCTCTTTGTGCATTGTTCTTCCACTGTAATTTGCGCAGTTAAATATCTCACGATTTACAGTGCGCTTTCCCATTGACAGCTGCTGTCTGGAATAAGCTTTGATTCATTACCGTTGCTGCAAAATTACAGTGACAGTATTATTTACCGGCAAGTATGCGCAGGACTGCGTGAGCCTGGTGGGCTGCACACACCATCACTCTGGAAGCCACAAGACTGTGCTGCTCTTTTATCTCGCTGATCTCATCCCCGCAGAGATAAAAATGCTCTGTAATCTTCCTTGTCCGGATATCGTTGGCGCTTCCCATTCCTGCCATTCCCGATGCTGCTACCAGATATTTTCCCTGCATGCTGCAGAGCACCACATCGGTAAGCATGGCTTTGCTTTCTGCATCATCAAAAGCCTCACAGATAATATCCGCATCCTTTAAAAGCTCCCTTGCATTGTCCCGGGTGATTTTTACATTATGTACTTCTGTGCTCAGATACGGTGCGATTTCTCTGAGATTTTCTCTCAGCGCTTCTGTTTTGCACTTTCCCACCTGTGCCGCTTTATACTGCTGGCGGTGAAGATTTGTGACATCTACACAGTCAAAATCAATCAGGATCAGCTTGCCGATTCCGGCTCTGGCAAGGGCAATGGCAATATGTGAGCCCAGTCCTCCCAGTCCGCAGACCGCCACCACTGCGGAAGAAAATTTCTTCTGCAGTTCTTTTCCGTGGCGCATTTCAAATGCCTGTTCCATTTCTTCTCTGGTTGGAATCATTCAGCCTCCTCCTACAAAGCTTACAATCTCAATGCTGTCTCCATTTTTTAACACTGTATCAGAATACTCTGCCTTTGGCACAATTTCTCCGTTTTTTTCTACCGCTACACGCTGCATCTGATAACCTGCGTTCTCCAGGTATTCTGTCAGAGTCTTTCCTTCCGCATCCAGAAGCTCCCCATTGATCTTTACCATATTTTTTCACCTCTTTTCCAGCAGAAACCAGACTGTTTTGCCCCGCATTTCAAAATCCCATGGAAAAGGAACTGCTTTCCCGGTAAATAAAAAACGAGAAACTACCAGCTTCGGTAATTTCCCGTTATACATACACTTATGCTCAGGCATCCCTACGTTGGCATTATCCAAATCAGGTTATCGGTCGAAGGTCATACCTTCCTCTCAGCCTGTCATACAAGCTCCCGTCTGCTTTATTTTGTTTTACTGTTTATCATAGGTTACTGTTCCCGGCAACCTGTGAACAGTAATTATTATATACTTCTGTACTGTAAATTACAAGGATTTTGCATCTGATTTTTATTAAAAACGTAAATAATGGTTACTGTCACACGGCACTATC
>NZ_HF999003.1:0-10948 GCF_000433815.1 Blautia sp. CAG:257 | reverse complement strand
AGAAAAAGAGCGTTTTCAAAAATGCAGTTAAGGGATTTTTGCGCCCTAAAATACATACAGGAAAGAGAAAAATAAAAATCTCCTATAGAAAATCAGATATAAAAACACTGAGTTCTACAGGAGATTCTTATTTTAAGATTTAGGAGCTAAAAATTGGTATTTACCGACAGCCCCTTTTTATTTTCGCCAAAAACTATACAAGTTTCGCCCTTTACATGTTCCTCTTTAAAAATTATGCTATTATATACATCTAAATAATTCCAATTTCCTCAAAACGCCTCTCAAACAGAAAGTGGTGACGCCATGAAACAGTTTTCTCAATTTCTTCCAAATCCGATACTGTTCTTTGCTGTCATAGCAACAGTATCCTGCGGTGCATCTATTGTAAACGCCGACTCCAAAGCCTATGACCTGCCGGAACATATCACTGAAATATACAAAGGAAAAGAGGAGGAATTCCGTATTGATGCAGATGTTAAAGTCATTTCCAGCGACGTTTACACAGGAACCGTGATTTTTTCAGATATTTCATTAGAAAAAGGAAAACTTCTGTATGGCGATATCGAAAAATGGAAATTTACAGATGAAATAAAAGATGCAGAAGCTCTAAAATATAATGAAGAAAGTATATATCTGTATAAGCTGAATGATACGCACCAGTTTTATTTTGATACACCGGATAATATCCCTGAAGCTCATGATATCGGTGAAGAAGCAGCAAATAAATTAGCGACAGAAGCTGTTAATTTGTTAGAACTCAATGCTGAAGTACAGGGGCCCGTTGCAGAATATGATGATCCTAAAGGTATTTATAGCTATGTGCTACGAGGAAAAATCCAGGATATACCTATTGTTTATATGTCAGAAGTCCCTTCCATAGGCAGCCTTGAAATCACTGGACAAAACTACAGCTATCTGCAATATGGAAATAATTTGCATATTGAAAATCAAGAAAAAGCAGGCTTACTGGATTTCGAAGAAATTCTCGATAAAGTACAGCTCTACGCAGAGGCAGGATATATTAAGATACCAGATCATATGTCCATAACAAATATTTCTCTGGGTTATTATATCGAATTGACGTCTGGACATCCCCGCTTCTTCCCGGTTTGGAATTTCCAGGTACCCTCTCTTATTGATGGCTCACAATTCATGTGGGGACAGAATGCTGATGATCTTTTCTACATAAATGCTGTAACTGGAGTACTAGTAAAAGTTATTGCATAGGAGCAAATTTATGGAAAAAAACTGCATTATAAATAAACGAATGGTACTTTCCCTGCTTATTGCAATAGGTATAATGGGACACACCTATATCACCTCCGATATTCATTGGAAAGAATCAGATGTACTTCATCTTCTTACCTTTCCTATGGCAATGTCGATGTTCAATCCTTTTGCAGCAATTTTCCCGGCTTTTCCTCATGCAATGAGCTTTACAGAAGATTATAATACTTCTTTCTTTCGTTTTGTACTCATCCGCTGTACACGAGGAAAATATATTTTGCGAAAAATATTTAGTGTAGGGTTATCAGGGGGGATTATGATGATTCTGTCATATGGATTTATTTTTTTAATCGCTTTTTTAATTGGCGTCCCGACCACAACTGAAAATATTTCAGAATTTTATCTTAACACTCTCTGGTATCCTATTGCAGCAATATGGGGAGGAGGACTTGTCCTTCTTTTGAAACTTACTCTTGCTTTTTTATTCGGACTTGTATGGAGTAATATCTGCCTTTTTCTGTCTGTTTTATTTTTAAACAGATATGTAGCTTTTATCGGAACCTTTATTATATATCAATTTTTATGGCAGGCACTGTCCGCCAATATCTGGAATCCCGTATATTTACTGCGAGGCGATTGGGGATATACTTCTTATTGGCAGCCAGTTCTGATCCAGACATTTATATTTTTTATAGTATGTGTACTAAACTGGATAGGATTGAAAGGAAGGCTGAAACATGGATAAGCATAAATTAATATTAATACAATTAAAGCTTCAGTCTTCCATTCTTATCCCCCGAATCTGGGCTGGATATATCTATGGATTCTGGCTTGGCTTATCTATTTCGATACGTTATTTACAATTTGCAGCAGGAAATACAGTGGGAATTTTTGATTCTTTTCTCCTGCTATATAATGATATATTCCAGGTTACTCTTCTTGTAATTGGATTTTTTATAATAATTGCCGATGCGCCTTTTGTGAATTCTATGACTTATTTTACATTAATAAGAAGCAGTGGATTACTCTGGCGGCTATCCATGACATCTTATTTGCTTATACAGCTTCTTATATACCAGGCAATCATTATCATGGGCTGCATATTTCCAATTTTTATAAATGGAAATTTTACCTTTGAATGGAGTGATACTATACAAATACTGATTGGCGCAACACCCCAGATTGCAATGACTGAATACAGTCTTCCTATACCAAATAGTTGGATTTTAAGATTTTTCAGCGTAAATGAAGCTCTTTTTCATAGTTTTTTATTAACATCTCTTTATTGTTCCTTTTTAGGAATCATAATTTTTATCGGCAATTTAAGCTCCCGATTTCCGTTAGGAATGCTCTTTGCAATAGGAATTCATTTTTCAGGCATGCTGCTAATGTCTGGCTTTGTTCCCTTATATCATCCTGCTATGCTGGCACATGGAATAATGCAATTTCATATTCCTGGAAAAGAAATGTTATCTTTTACAGAAAGCTATTCATTATTTTTATTAAGCAATGTAATTTTGTTATCCACCCTAACTCAAATCTCAGGTCATATTGATTACAATATAGCTGTGAGCCAAAAAAACTGGTAAATGAGGATATAGATATGGCAATTATAGAAATTGATAATATCTCGAAAGAATTTTTTGGCGATATTGTTCTTCACTCTGTTAGTATCTCTTTTGAAAAAGGGAAAATATATGGGATAATCGGGAGAAATGGTTCTGGAAAGACAGTTTTATTAAAAATAATAAGTGGTTTTCTTAAACCAACCACTGGTACAGTAACTATTAATGGAATACTGCTTGGAAAGAAAAACGAATTTCCTGAAAACACAGGAATTCTAATTGAGAAACCGGGTTTCCTTCCATACAAAAGCGGTTTTCAAAATTTGAAATATTTAAGTCAAATCCAGAAGTTAATTAATGATCAGGAAATCTACAAAGTCTTAAAACAAACAGGTTTAACTTCTGCAGCAAAAAAGCTTGTTGGAAAATACTCTATGGGTATGAAACAGCGCCTGGGAATCGCACAGGCAATTATGGAAAACCCGGAAATCCTTATTTTGGATGAACCCATGAATGGATTAGATGATCAGGGCGCCTCACAAATGCGAAAACTTTTTCTGCAGCTTCGCAGTGAAGGAAAAACTATTCTTCTTGCCAGTCATATGCAGGAAGATATTCATGAATTATGTGATAAGGTATATCGTATAGATGCAGGAACCATAGAAGAAATAAAAATCTGATCCCCGGAACCGACACAGTCGGCCCGGGGATTTTATAAATAATAAAGGGATTTGTTTCAAATGGTTTTTCTATAAAGTTTACTGGAAATCAATGATGTCTGTCCAGCGAAGCAGGAATTCCTCTTCCTCTTTTACATCTTTGGTAAGCTGGGCTGCCGCCGCAATCGGAAGCCATTTCTGTACATACTGCTTTGCGGTATCGCTCTTCTTGCAGAAAAGCTTCAGGTACAGGTCAGCCATTTTTTCATCCTTCAGAGCAAATTCCAGATAAGTAATGGCTGCATCGCCGCTGGCATTTCCCTGAGTTGCATGGGACCAGTCTACGATCTTCATAGTTCCGTCCTCTGCAACGATCACGTTGCTTGGGTTAAAATCCCCATGGCAGAGCTTGGTGTGGTTTGGCATGGAATCCAGTCTTGTCAGCAGCTCATAGCGGACAGTAGCATCCAGCTTATCTTTCATACTCTCGATCTTGCGGGCAAATTTGTCCTTCTGGAGCGTAAGACGCGGAGCTTTTTTCTCATGCATGGAAAGCTGAAGATCTACAAATTTCTCCATGTATTCCTCAAGCTTATCCGGATTCTCGTTCATCAGCTGTTCCAGAGTTTTGCCTTCTGCATATTCGATCACAATGGCCCACTCGCCATCGATCTCAGTTACCTCCAGAACCTTCGGGATATCCAGGCCGCTTTCCTCTACGCGGGCCTGGCAGAGAGCCTCATTAAAGACATTTGCCTTTCCGTGCTCTTTGGTAAATACCTTGATAATACGGTCTCCATCTTTGTAGACAACTTTATATGGACGTGTCAAAAATACCTTTTTGTCTTTCAGCTTCATGGTAAATACCCTCCCTTTTCTTATTTGGACTCTTTTCCGTAGTATGCTTTCAGATAGATTTCCTTCAGCTCAGCCATTAACGGATATCTCGGGTTCGCTCCTGTACACTGGTCGTTGAACGCCTGTTCAGTCATCTCATCCAGAGTATCCAGGAAATATTTCTCATCTACGCCATAATCTTTGATGGTTGGCTTGATCTCAATGATCTTCTTCAGCTCTTCCAGCTTCTCAAGAAGTTTTTCAAATACTTCCTGATCATTTTTGCCTGTAAGACCTACGAAACGTCCGATCTCTGCATAACGTGCAAGTGTGTGCGGATACTGATACTGCGGGAATGTTCCCATTTTTGTCGGTACCTCAACACTATTATAACGCATTACATCTGTGAGAACCAGAGCATTTGCAATTCCGTGAGGAATATGATGGAAAGCACCAAGCTTATGAGCAAGAGAATGATTTACTCCAAGGAAAGCGTTTGCAAAAGCCATACCAGCCATGCAGGAAGCGTTTGCCATATGGTCTCTTGCCTCTACATCATTTCCGTCTCTGTAAGCTCTTGGAAGATAATCAAATACCAGCTTGATTGCTTTCAGAGCAAGACTGTCTGTATAGTCAGAAGCCATTACGGAAACATATGCCTCGATCGCGTGAGTCATAACGTCAATACCGGAAGCGCAGGTCAGGCCTTTCGGTGCGCTCATCATGTTGTCTGTGTCAACAATAGCCATGTTCGGCATCAGTTCATAGTCTGCCAGAGGCCATTTGATTCCTGTTTCTTTGTCTGTAATAATGGCAAACGGAGTTACCTCAGAACCTGTACCGGAAGATGTTGGGATTGCTACAAAGTAAGCTTTTTTACCCATTTTCGGGAAGGTATAGATTCTCTTGCGGATATCCATGAAATCCATTGCCATATCGTCAAAATCAGCGTCAGGATTCTCATAAAGCACCCACATAACTTTTCCGGCATCCATTGCAGAACCACCGCCAAGAGCGATAATGCAGTCCGGCTCAAAGGCGCGCATTGCTGCTGCTCCGGCTTTTGCAGATGCAAGAGACGGATCCGGCTCTACATCAGAGAAACAGGTGTGTACAATGCCCATCTGATCCAGTTTATCCTCAATCGCCTTTGTATATCCGTTTTTGTAAAGGAAAGAGTCGGTTACGATAAAGCAGCGTTTTTTGCCCATAACAGTTCCCAGCTCATCAAGGGCAACCGGCATACAGCCTTTTTTGAAGTAAACCTTTTCCGGGGTTCTCATCCAGAGCATGTTCTCTCTCCTCTCTGCAACAGTTTTAATATTGATCAGATGCTTTACTCCAACGTTTTCAGAAACAGAGTTTCCGCCCCAGGAGCCGCAGCCCAGAGTAAGGGATGGAACAAGCTTAAAGTTATAAAGATCTCCGATTCCTCCCTGGGAGGATGGTGTATTTACAAGAATACGGCAGGTTTTCATAGCTGCTGCATGTTTTGCCATTTTTTCCTTCTCATTTACATTGATATAAAGAGAAGAAGTATGTCCGTATCCGCCGTCAGCTACCAGCTGTTCAGCCTTTGCAAGAGCCTCGTCAAAGTTTTTTGCCTTATACATGGCAAGTACCGGAGAAAGCTTTTCGTGAGCAAATTCTTCGCTGATGTCCACAGACTCAACCTCGCCAATAAGGATCTTTGTTTCAGCCGGAACAGTCACACCGGCCATTTCTGCGATGGTAGCTGCTTTCTGACCTACGATCTTCGCATTCAGCGCGCCGTTAATAATAATTGTTTTTCTTACCTTGTCAAGCTCATCCTTTTTCAGGAAGTAGCAGCCTCTGTAAATAAACTCTTCTTTTACTGCCTTATATACGCTTTCCAGTACAGTAACAGACTGCTCGGAAGCGCAGATCATACCATTGTCAAAGGTTTTTGAATGGATGATGGAGTTTACTGCCAGACGTACATCTGCCGTATCGTCAATGATAACCGGTGTATTTCCGGCGCCAACGCCAAGTGCCGGCTTTCCGGAGGAATATGCAGCTTTAACCATTCCCGGACCACCTGTTGCCAGAATAATGTCTGCTTCCTTCATAACCAGATTGGTAAGCTCAAGGCTTGGAACATCGATCCATCCGATAATACCCTCCGGAGCGCCTGCCTTTACGGCTGCTTCAAGAACAAGCTTTGCTGCAGCAATAGTACAGCCTTTTGCACGAGGATGTGGGCTGATGATAATTGCGTTTCTTGTTTTTAATGCGATCAGTGTTTTAAAAATCGCTGTGGAGGTAGGATTTGTTGTAGGAATAACTGCTGCGATCAGGCCAATCGGCTCTGCAATCTTTTTGATTCCATAAACCGGATCGTCTTCGATCACGCCACAGGTTTTTGTGTTTTTATAAGCATTGTAAATATACTCTGCTGCGTAGTGGTTCTTAATAACTTTATCTTCCACAACGCCCATGCCTGTTTCCTCAACAGCCATTTTTGCAAGGGGAATACGTGCTTTGTCAGCAGCGGTAGCCGCAGCCTTGAAGATTTTGTCTACCTGCTCCTGTGTATAGGTGGCGAAAAGTTTCTGTGCTTCTTTCATCGCAGCCATTTTTGCTTCCAGTGCCTCTGCAGTGTCGATTACAGCCGGGATGTGGGTTTCTGTCTTTGCCATTTGAAATCCTCCTTGTTAATCCATTTATATTCTCTTACTTGTTACTTCGTTTTGATAGAGCGACAAATAATTATGTTAATTGATTAACGTTAAATATTTGTCAATCTTGATGGCTTTATTATATTAGTTTGTTAATCATTTGTCAATCTTTATCTCAATAAAAAAATATTTAAAAATAAATCTTAAATCTCTCTTTTTTTGTTTAATATATACAAAAACTTTTCTGTCATATTTTTTTATACCAACGCATATCTTAGTTGATGGGGACTGTTTTTCTGGCTGATATCTGCCACAAACAGTTATTCTGACAGACACTCAGGCTTTCAGATATATTTTACCCGAAATTAACTCAAACTTTTTTTCTATTTATTATAAGGAGTGTAAAGTAATGAACAGTTGTATTGCAGTAAAAGACCATTGGAAATTTATTTATGCACAGATTGAGGAAGAACAGAAGAAATTGAAAAAGAAAGAGCAGTTAAGGCGTGCACTGACATCTGAAACATTCTGCACAAAGGGAAAATGCGCCGTCAGCCTTATGCTGGCAAAGCTTGATATTATTAATACAATCCTTACCATGAAATATCAGCGCAATGTCATTCAGATGAAAACCGGACGGCTGAAGGAATACGACAGCGTATATAAAAAAATGCAGAAAAAAGGGCTTGAACTGAATTTTAATGTTGCCCTTGAAAAAATAAACGACCTGATTGGTGTAAGAGCCATCTGCTCTTATGTAGACGATATCTACCAGGTTGCCCAGATGATCAAAAAGCAAAAAGATATCCGCATTCTGAAAACCAAGGATTACATACAGGAGCCAAAAGCCTCCGGCTACCAGAGCCTTCATCTGATCCTGGAAACAGCAGTCCCCTTTCAGGAAGATATCCAATGGATAAAAATAGAGCTTCAGCTCCGCACTGCCGCCATGGATTACTGGGCAAATCTGGATCATCAGCTCCGCTATAAGCGTGGAAAAAAAGAAACTCAGTTTATCGACGAGGAACTTCAGCAGTGCGCTGCCGTCATCCGTGCGCTGGATCAGAAAATGCTGACTATCCGAAAAAAGATTGATAAAATTTAAACAGGATTCTCTTCCTGTTTTATGGAAAAAGAATCCTGTTATCGTTTTTACGTTATTATTTTCTTTTTTGTCATCATAAAAACAGCTGACTGTGAGAAGAGTATACTACTCCTTCCGACATTAGCTTTCCTCTGTCAGGGAAAACTCTGCTGCCAGCTTTTTAAATTCCGGAAGAGAATTGATAATCGTCTCATAGGAAACGCAGTAGGCAAGTCTCACATATCCCGGACAGGCAAAGGAACTTCCCGGAACCATAAGAATATTATACTTTTTTCCTGCCTCACAGAATTCCTTTTCATCATCAACCGGAGATTTCACAAAAAGATAAAAGGCACCCTGCGGTTTGATACACTGAAAACCACAGGCAGTAAGCCCGTTATAGAGAGCCAGACGATTTTTATCATAGGCCGCCACATCCACTTCTGCGTCCACGCAGCGGGCAATCACCTTCTGCATCAGGGAAGGCGCATTGACGCTTCCCAGAATACGGTTGGCAATACCGGCGGCTGCAATTACTGTTTCACTGTCCTCAAGGTCATCGGGAATCACCAGATATCCGATCCTTTCTCCCGGAAGAGACAGAGATTTGCTGTAAGAATAGCCTACTACAGTGTTTTTGTAGTATTTTGTAAGGTATGGAACTTCTGCCCCGTCATAGGCAAGCTCACGATAAGGCTCATCAGAGATCAGATATATCACACTGCCATATTCCTTCTGCTTTTTCTCAAGAATGGCTGCCAGAGCCTTAATTGTATCTTCCGAATAAATAACACCTGTAGGATTATGGGGACTGTTTACAATAACTGCCCTTGTGTTTGCAGTGATTTTTCTTTCCAGTTCCTCCAGATCCGGCTGAAAGGTTTCTGTATCAGGAGAGATTTCCACAAGCTTTCCGTCATAATTTTTTACATATGCACCATATTCCAGAAAATATGGTGCAAAAACAATTACTTCTTCACCGGGATTCAAAACTGTTTTCAGAATCACGTTCAGTCCGCTTGCAGCTCCCACTGTCATGATCAGGTTTTTCGCAGAAAAATCTGTCCCAAAACGGCGGTTCAGAGACTGCGCAATGGTTTCACGCACATCCTCAAATCCTGCGTTATTCATATACCCGTGAAGAGTTACAGGATCCTCATTATTTGCCAGATCAACAATGGCTTCCCGAACACAGTCAGGCGCGGGAACGCTGGGATTTCCCAGGCTGAAATCATATACTTTATCTGCTCCGTACTGTTTTTTCAGACGATTCCCCTCCTCAAACATAGTACGGATCGCAGAATTATTCTGAACAAAAGGAATCATTTTTTCTGCTATCATATCCGTCAGCTCCTGTCTTTTTTACTTTTGTTATGGCCAAAGGCAATCCAAACAACCAGGGCAAGCATTGCCACACCAATGATCATCCACGGAACAAGGTACTCCATTCCTTTTGGCTTAAACATGTCGTAGTAGCCTTTCAGGTAAATTACAGAAACCACTACCGGAATTACCCACAGCATGTACATGCGGATACCTGTCGGGAACTTTACTCCCTTTCCTGTGTTTGCTTCCTTTAAAAAGTTTTTCCAGCCCCAGCCCCTTTTCGATGCGCAGAAAAGCACAAACAATACAGAACCAAGAGGCAGAATATTATTAGATACAATAAAATCTTCCAGATCCATGATGTTTGTTCCTTCACCTAAAATCTGTATTCCGGACCACGGTCCAAAACCAAGGATTGCCGGCATGGAAAGAATGATAACAAGAACAATATTTACCATTACCGCTTTCTTACGGCTCCATCCCCACAGATCAATGGCAAAAGACAGAATATTTTCAAATACAGCAACCACTGTAGACAGAGCCGCACATGCCATAAAAAGGAAGAACAATGCGCCCCAGAGTCTTCCACCCATCATCTGGTTAAATACATTTGGAAGTGTGATAAATACAAGCCCCGGACCTGCACCCGGCTCCACGTTAAACGCAAAACATGCAGGAATAATGATCATGCCTGCCATCAGTGCAACAAAGGTATCCAGCACAAGAATACTGAGACTTTCTCCTGCCAGTGTCAGATCTTTTTTCATATAGCTTCCAAAGATCTCCATGGCTCCGATTCCAATGCTCAGAGTGAAAAATGCCTGAGACATGGCTCCGAATATTACATTTCCGATCCCGGCTTCTTTCATGTTTTCAAAATTCGGAATCAGATAAAATTTAATACCTTCCACGGCTCCGTCCAAAGTAGCAGAATGAACTGCAAGCACAACGATCAGACCTAACAGGCACAGCATCATGACCTTTGTAATTCTCTCAACTCCGTTTTGAAGTCCCAGAGAACAGATTCCAAATGCCAGAAACACTGCAAGGACCATCCAGAAGGTCATGGTTCCTGTAGATTTCTGGAAGTTCCCAAAAAATTCTGTTATCTGTACAGAATCCGCACCCTGAAGCTTTCCGGTTGCCATTACGTAACCGTAATACAGGGTCCATCCTGCTACCATGGTATAGAACATCATCAGCACATAGTTTCCGATCATACCCATATAGCTGTACTTGTGGAAGTTGGAGCCTTCCGGTTCCAGTTCATGAAAGGCCTTCGCCGTACTTTTTCTGCTGGCACGCCCCACTGCAAACTCGCTGACAAGAATAGGAAGTCCCAGAACTACAAGAAAAACAAGATAAATAAGAACAAACGCTGCTCCACCGTATTTTCCTGTCATATATGGGAATTTCCACACATTGCCCAGACCTATGGCACATCCGGCAGACACCAGAATGAACCCCAGCCGTGAGCCAAAAGTTTCTCTTTCTTTCACTGATTTCCCCTCCTAAAAAATAATTCAAGCTATTATATCACATTAAAGCGTTACTGGAAACCAGTAATTCAAGATTTACCTTTTTCAATTCACCTTCCGCGAGGGGAGCGAC
>NZ_HF999002.1:0-1782 GCF_000433815.1 Blautia sp. CAG:257 | reverse complement strand
CACTCACTCTAATCTATCTCCAAATTTTTGTCTATTCATAATTACATTACATAGATCCATCTCTCTTTAGGACAGCAGCAACCGTCTTAAACAGGATCCTGAAATCCAGTCCCATGCTCCAGTTTCTTATATATTCTGTATCCAGCTTTACTACTTCTTCAAAGTCAGTGATATCGCTTCTGCCGCTGACCTGCCACATTCCGGTAATTCCCGGTTTCATGGCGATTCTTGCTCTGTGATGATATTCATACTCTTCATACTCGGATTTTAACGCCGGACGGAAGCCTACCAACGACATCTGTCCAAGAAGCACATTAAGGAACTGCGGAAACTCATCCAGTGACGTGGATCGGATGAACTGACCGATCCCGGTCTTTTTTGTGCCGTCCGGAAGGACCTTGTTTCCGATGATTCTCGGATCAAAGTCCAGCTTAAACATCAGATTGCTGCTCATTTTATTTTCTTTCATCAGTTCAGCTTTCCGCTCTTCCGCGTCCATATACATGCTTCGGAATTTGTACATCTTAAATATCTTACCATTCTGTCCTACACGTTCCTGACTAAAAAAAATCGGTCCCGGTGAACTTATATATATAATGGGTGCTACAAACACAAAAATGATCCCTGTGGCAATACATCCCGCCAGACCTGCAGCAATATCCATGGTTCTCTTTAAAAAGGCCTGTCTCATGGTCATATAGTTAATACTCGTGGTCAGCACTGTGTATTCTCCGACTTTTCCAATGGATTGTTTGCCTAATGTGCTGTTTGTAATCTTTACAAGATTCAAATGCACTGTAAGTCCCATTTCAGAGCATCTTTCTATTAATTCCTTTGGGTACGGGATACTTTCATCCAGATTTATAAATACTTCGTCTACCCAGCTCTGACGCAGAAATTCTGCTACATTTTCTGCATTTGCAACAACGGGAACGCCCTCAATATCCTCTCCTGTCATATCCCGGTCCAGAACTATAACGCCATTCATCTGATACATTTCATAGTTATGATTTTTAATGCTCTTTACTACTTTTTCGGCAATCTTACTGGAAGTAATGATAATCAGAGAACTGTCGCCGCCTGTTTTCATTTTCTTTTTCAGATAGCATTTCCACAAAATACGTGCGCCGTAGGCAAAGACAGCATAAAAAACGCCCATTAAATAAAACGCAGTTCTGGAATACATATTTCCTTCCTGTACGCTGAGCAAATACAGGCTTCCCACCAGTATCAGCATCGCTGCCTGTTTTATGGAAGAAACAAGTTCTATGTAATAGCCTCTTTTTAATACATTCTTATAGGACTCAAACAGAAATATAACAGCTATATCTGCCAGTTCTATAAAAATTGCCATATTTCGATATACTGGTACACTGTAGGGATTCCATTCTCCCATCCGACACACATAGGAAAAATAGAATGCAAGCTGAATACACAGTAAGTCCAATAAGATAAAGTCAACATGTTTTACCCAACCACTTGAATTTTTCCGATACATTGATATCCTCCAACCTCAAACTTAATATTTTTCTTTTCGTTTTTCCGTTGCCATGAAGCTGATCAAAAACCAGACGCTTCATCCCGCTGCAAAAGTTCTGAACGCGCTAAATAGCCTGTAAATGGTCTTCTTCTAACATTTGCAGGCTGAATATGATATTTTCAACAGTATTGGATGCTTATTGCAAATTCTGTGTGGATGTTTTATCATATCCAATAAAACTTTATTCAGTTTAGCAGTAACTTTCCCGTTCATAGTTCCACAAAGCACTTGCATTTTGCCCC
>NZ_HF999001.1:0-1659 GCF_000433815.1 Blautia sp. CAG:257 | reverse complement strand
CGGTATGAAAATAAGGTGGAAAGCTTCAGGAGAAAATGATAGAATACCCTATAGATGAATGTCCGTAATCCGGACAGAAAAGAGGTATCCATGAAAAAGATTGTGATTATCGGGGCCAATGATTTTCAGCGCCCTTTAATAAAGAAAGCCGGAGAAATGGGATATGAAACTCATGTGTTTGCCTGGAGAGAAGGCGCTACAGGAGACGGGGATGCGGATTTTTTTTATGAGATCAGTATTACGGAAAAAGAGCAGATCCTTGAGATCTGCCGTAAAATACAGCCGGATGCAGTAGCAACCATAGGTTCTGACCTGGCAAATATTACAGTGCAGTATCTGGCAGAGAAGCTTGGGCTTCCGGGAAACAGCAGCGCATGTATTGAAAATTCCACCAACAAGTTTGCCATGCGGACTGCCTTTCAGAAGGCCGGAATCCCGGTGCCGTTTTTTCAGGCAGTCTCTGTGGGAGACAGAGTGTTTCCGGAGAGCTTTCCGGTTATTGTAAAGCCCACAGACCGTTCCGGAAGCAGGGCCATAACAAAGGTTTATACCCAGGAAGAGCTGGAACAGGCCATCATACAGGCTGCGGAACAGTCTTTTGAAAACAGAGCGATTGTGGAAGAATATATTGAGGGCGCAGAGTACAGTGTGGAAACTATCAGCTATAAGGGTGAACACACCTGCCTTGCAGTAACAAAAAAATTTACAACAGGCAGTCCCCATTACATTGAGACAGGTCATTTGCAGCCGGCTCCCGTATCGGAAGAAATGTATGGAAAAATTCAGGATACGGTGTTTCGCGCCCTTGATGCACTTGAAATCAGAAACGGCGCAGGGCACAGCGAGCTTCGGATCGACAAAGCGGGAAATATCAGGATCATTGAGATTGGTTCCAGAATGGGCGGAGACTGCATCGGCTCCGATCTTGTTCCTCTTTCCACAGGGCAGGATTTTGTGGCAATGGCAGTGGATACTGCTGCCGGTAAGTCTCCGGTTTTTACAGAAAAAAAGAAAAAGGTTTCTGCTATTCGGTTTCTTATGGACAGTAACGATCTGAAACATCTTCAGGAGCTTCAGAAAGAGCATCCGGATAAGGTGAAAAAAGTGGTGCTGGAAGGAGACGTAGAGCAGGCGCAGATTACAGACAGCGGAAGCCGTCCCGGATTTTTTATTCTTCAGACAGATACTATGGAAGAAATGGAAGAGCTTTTTTATCGCGGTCCCTGGGAAAATCCGCTGAGGGAGCTTCCGGAGACTCCAATACAAAAGCTGAGATTTACCGGAAACAGCAGGGAAGATGCTGAGACAGCACCTGTGCACAATCATTTCTATATGAAAAGAGAGGATCTTCTTCCTTATTCTTTTGGGGGGAACAAGGTTCGGTTTGCACAGAAGTTTATTGAGGATATGAAAAGAGAACACTGCGACAGCATGATCATTTACGGAAATTATCATTCCAATCTCTGCCGGATTCTTGCCACCCTTTGTTACCAGCTGCACTTGCCCTGCTACATGGTCCATAATACAGAGGATGTAAAAGAGGATAAAGAAACAGAGAACAGCAGGATCATCCGGAGTATGGGAGTGACAGAAATCCCATGCAAAAAAACAGGAATTGCAGAGGCTGTGCAGCAGGCTATGGATGAGCTGAGAGAAAAA
>NZ_HF999000.1:39262-41798 GCF_000433815.1 Blautia sp. CAG:257 | reverse complement strand
GTACGGAACGGTATTCCAGATGACCAATAGCAAAATTAAAATATGCATCGATTGCACCTGTATAAATTACTCTGTCTGCTATTGAATCATATTCATCCTTCTGCTGAAGATAATCCTCCCCAAGTCGAACTTCTATTCCTTTTAACATATTATCAACCATTTTGGTATATCCACCAATCGGAATGCCCTGATAAAGCGCATTAAAATAATTATTATCATATGTCAGACGAACCGGAAGACGCTTGATAATAAAAGCCGGAAGTTCCCGACAACTGCGTCCCCACTGTTTTTCTGTATATCCTTTAATAAGCTTTTCAAAAATATCCTTGCCTACAAGAGAAATTGCCTGCTCTTCAAGATTTTCAGGATTTGTAATACCTGCCTCTTTTTTCTGTTCCTCAATTTTAGCAGCTGCCTCTTCCGGAGTTACCACTCCCCACATCTTATTAAAAGTATACATATTAAACGGAAGAGAGTATAACTCGCCGTGATAATTGGCTACAGGACTGTTTGTAAAACGATTAAATTCAGCAAATTGATTGACATACTCCCATACCTTTTTGTTATTTGTGTGGAAAATATGCGCTCCATATTTATGAACATGAATTCCTTCTATTTTTTCAGTGTATACATTTCCTGCAATATTGTCTCTCTTATCAATCACTAAAACTGATTTACCGGCTTTTTTTGCTTCATGAGCAAAGACAGCTCCATACAATCCGGCTCCAACTACTAAATAATCATATTTATTCTGCATGATCTGCCACTTGTCCTTTCTACAGACAGTAAAAATATCTGAATTATTTTTTACCCATTCTTCTGATAAATTTTTTGATCTTAATAGGAATATACATTACTATACGCCCTACTTTCATTGTGGTAGAATTTTCCAGTTCAGCAACACGTCTTTCCAGATTTGTTGTTCCACTAACACATTCCAAATGATAGAAAGCTTCCGGATTTGCCATCAGCATATCAAGACGTTTTCGGTTCATGTCACTAAACAGGCTTTTATCCAATTCATGATCTGATTCTGCCTGCCTCATTTCCTGACTAATATCAAGAATATACTGATGTTTAAATTTAACGTTTATTCTGTTTAATGTAAACATATAGTTATTGAATTTTTTCCATGTATAGTAATACTTAAATCTATTCCACAATTCAGTATTTCCTGACAGTATTTCTTTAATATACTTATATTCTTCATTCATACAGTAAACCTTTTCCGGACTATTTACTGAAGAATTTGGATTATCTCTTCTGTTCATATAATATGGTATATCTAAGATCATAGCACGTTTTGCATAACAGAACGTCTGAATCCAAAAACCATTATCCTGAAAAGACGCACCCGGGGTTTCATGGTGACGTATATGGTTTTCTCTTAAAAACTCATTTTTATATATTCCACTCCAGGTATTCATAACATATGTCAATGCTTCAGGCTCCATACTGGGATTAAAAACAACATTATATTTTTCTTTCATTCCGGTTAAATGATTGTAGGTCAGCTGCATATTTCCATTTGCAGCAGTAACAAAGCGATAAAAATCAGCCTTTACAAAGTCAAGTTCATATTCTTTGGCTTTTAAATAAAGATCTTCAAACATATTTAACGGTACATAATCGTCAGGCTCTACTATACCGACATATTCACCGGTAGCTTTGTCCAGACCAATATTCATCCCAATACCATATCCCTCATTTTTTTTATCAACAACAATAATCCGGGCATCTGCGGCTGCATATGTTTTAAGAATTTCCATTGATCTGTCTGTTGATCCATCATTAATACATATAATTTCAATATCTTCCAAAGTCTGTCTGACCACACTCTCCAGACATTCTTCCAGATAGTCTTCAACGTTATAAATAGGAACCACGATCGACACTTTGGGAATATCAGATTTCACCTGAAGATACTTGTTTTGTAAAAATTGTCTCTTTTCCATTCTGGATCCGTTTTTAATCATAAACTCGTCAAAATCACTCATACTAATCTCCCGAAAAATTTTATAGTTATTCTTATTGTAATTATAAAAATATTCCTCGTTTTTCCCTTCAATTCCCAGCTTTTTAAATCCGTCTTTTTTCAGTTCATCAAAAACAGCTTTTTTTGCCTGCACATCTCCTATTGAATTCATATTATAAATACAACCTGCTAAAGCTTTATTCACATAACTGCGTTCAACAGCAGAATAAAAATTATTTTTTTCAAGAAAATCTTTTACCGCATAAAATGCCGTCAAAAAATCCAATGGGAATTTATAGTTTGTTGCCTGACAATTATTTGACATTCCAATCCGATAATAAACCAATTTCTTTTCTAAAAGAGTAATCCTGTCCGCAAGCATCATGCAGGATGCCACAAAAAGGAAATCATTTGTTCTGAAAATCTCCTGAAATTTAATATGATATTTCTTTACAAGCTCATGACTAATCAGCTTATTCCATGCCCAGTTTTGAAATGAATCTAATATATGATCCGGCATATCCTTATAACAAAATACATCTTTTCTGGGTGCATTCTCTT
>NZ_HF999000.1:18568-39122 GCF_000433815.1 Blautia sp. CAG:257 | reverse complement strand
TTCTTCCAACATTCCGGAAGCAAAAAAATCATCGGAATCTAAAAATGATAAATATTCGCCCTTTGCAATAGCAAGTCCTTTATTTCTTGCAGCGCCTGCGCCTTTATTCTCCTGAGTCAGTACAATAACTCTTTTATCCTTTTTTTCATATTCTCGCAAAATCTCCAGAGAACGGTCTGTTGACCCATCGTCAACACAAATCACTTCTATTTCCTGTAATGTCTGATTTAATATAGAATCCAAACATTCTTTCAAATATTTTTCAACATTATATACAGGTAATATCACAGATACTTTTACAGTCATTTTTCTTTCCTCTCATAAAATTGTTCCAATTTCAGCTATGTACATTTTAACATAGAACATTCCTGTTGCCAACACTTTCATCGAAACACATAATACTATGCTTTTTTAATTTCCTTTCTTTCTCAATATTCTTCTAGCCATAATCCATATATTCCTGGCTGTAATATATATAATATTATTTTTAGTATCCTGTTCTGCTTTCCTTGCCCTCTCCATCCAATATTGATTTTCTTTTTTCAATTCTTTTATCCTGTAAAATAAATATTCTTTTTCACCGGATGCTTTTAACTGAAGATATTGCTCATAGTACTTCTCATTCCAGGAATTAATCTCTTCTTTTTTTAACTCTTCCATACCTAATTCTTTAAAAATCTCTTTTTTTATTTTTTCATATACCATGGAAAATACCTGAGCATTTCCCATTGATTCCAAATTATAAAAACTGACATCAAGAACATAATTTTTATAACTGTACTCAACATCTTCATAAATTCCCAGTTCCATTAATTTTGTCCTTACCGCTTTCAATGCTTCATACCAGTCCCACGGACTGTTGGCATTATTAGCCTGCAAGCTTCCTGATGATTTTCGATAATTAACCAGTTTTTCTTCAAGAATCGTAACTCGTTTTGCCATTGCCAGTGATATGCATACAAAATAAAGATCATTAGAACGATGTGTTTCCATAAATTGTAAATTATTTTCTTTTATAAAATTTTTCCGATATAATTTAGTCCATGGACAGCCTGTACTGATATTGAAAATATAAGGAAAGCTTTTGCCTTCAAACGGAATCTTCTGAGGAACATACTCCTTTTTTAACATGTGCCCTGCATCTATAAAATTGCCGGATTTCTCATAATACAAGCGTGCATCAAAAAGGCATATATCGCTTTTATCTTCCCTGATTCTTTTTAATGTATCTCCAACTAATTCAGGTTCAAAAAAATCATCTCCATCAAGAAAAAGGCAGTATTCTCCCTCTGCCTTTTCTATTCCCAGGTTTCTCATAATACCGGCTTTACCACAATGCGGTAATTCATATAATCGAATTCTTTTATTCAACCGCATATATTTTTTAATTATAAAAACCGTCTGATCATCAGAACCATCATCTACACAGATTATCTCAAAATTTTTATATTTCTGAGCGAATAAACTTTTCAAACACTGTTCAATATATTTCTCCACGTTATATGTAGGAATAATAATTGAAACATCCGGTATTTCTTTTTCATGCTGCACTATCTATTTTCCTCCCAGTAAAATTTCTGAATATTACATTTTATATGGCTTCATTAAAATCTTTTTCGTACACGCCCAATTCCCTGCTTTACTGCTGAAATAATTTCTCCAATCAGCATGGATGCAACTGTTCCAACAATCAAATATACAGTCCACCAGCCGTTCGTGGTTTTATATGGTGGATAATTTTCAAAAAGTTGTACGAAAGGAATCCCAAACAACTTAAATTGTACTGCCTCAATAATCCAAAAAACAACAAATTGCCAGATTACAATTGAAATACTGTTTTCCCCCATTACAATCAATGCTTTTTTTATCCATATGGTTCTTTTTTGCAAAATTTCCGAAACATAAATAACCACATATGATGCAAGCAATGCCCCTATCGCAAATAAAAACGGATAAGTATATGTATTCTTCGCCATATTGATGGCATTATAATGGCCAATTATGGCAAACAATATAATTGAAAAACAAACCAAAATACCTGAATGATATGCATATATTACTTCTTTGTACTCTTTAGCTGCCCGTCCGATTGCAAAATAAAAAGAAAGAATCAATGTCCTGCTCAATAAATATGGAAAATTAATTGAAAAACCAGTTGCTGCAACACATCCAAATAAAATCACAAGAAATATACTTTTCCCTTTTACCGATGGCATATAATAATCCATTAATTTATACACTACTGATACAACAAATAAAGCTCCCAAGAACCAGGTCGCTCCCATAAATTTGCCGTCCTTGTCTAATGTAAGAATAATTTTAAGTATTTTTTTAACCAAATGGATATCTGAAAACTCCTGTATATGAAGAACTGTTGTAATCAGAAGAGAGCAAAGATTCCAAAATACAAAAGGAATATATAAAGAGCTGACCTTTTTGCCAAGAAACTGAGCCGGAGTATTTCTGCTGTTAAAAAGGAAACCTGAAATCAAAAAAAATAACGGCATATGAAATTGATACATATACGGCGTAAAAGGACCTTTTGCATGAGACCACACTACAAATAATATCCCTAACCCTTTTGCAATATCAATTGTTTCAATCCTTCCGCCTTTTTTCATACAATTTTCTGCTTGTGGTATATAATTCATATCAATCCTCTGTATTACATTTTTTCGTAAGTATAACATGATACTATCATAATATCAAGTTTAACTACAAACCAATGTAACATTTTTGTTACAAACAGTTTTTATTTCTCACAACAATAAAACAATCTTATTATCTATTAATTAATTTTCATTCACATTCACGTAATTATCATGAATCTTTTGCAGCATCATGCTATGATATACAAAAGACTACAAACATTTATTTTATGAGGGAATTTATGAAAATAAAAAAATATCTCCGGCGCTTTGTCCCGGTCAGCAGAACCTATGTTGACGCAAAAATTAAAGACCTTGAAAGTACTTATACAAATCAAATTGAAAAGCAATCTGCTCTATTCAACCAATTAACCAACTATCAGAGTGCATCTTTTGACGAAATCATACAGCAACTCTCCTCTCTGGAAACACATATAACAAAGCAACAACAAAATAATATTCAAAATCTCCTGCACCATATCACAACCGAACATAATCGTATTGCATCAACCATAAATGATCATCTTGACTGGGAACTTAAGCGCCGGGATAGATGGAAGACAATGTCGGCTGAAAATAAACGTTCTGCTGGCGGGCGTCCAATCTGGGTAATCAAATGTCCTGCTCCAGAAGGTAAAGATAAAGTACTGTGGGGTGATTATCCCTATGCATTAGCTCTGAAAAAGTACCTGGAGCGTCTGAATTGTTTTGTTATTATTGATACACGAGAAGACTGGGGATGTGAAGAAGGCGCTGATGTTGTTCTTGTTTTAAGAGGAACCTATTTCTACCGCCCTGACCGCCGTAACAAAACAGCGCTCTATATCATGTGGAACATCAGTCATCCAGATAAGATTACAATTGATGAATACAATCTTTATGATGTCGTATGTATTGCTTCTGATTACTATGCTGAGATAATCAGAAATCAGGTAAAAGTACCTGTTTTTCCCCTTTTACAATGTACTGATACAGAGCTGTTTTTTCCAGCAGATAAACATCAGGAAAAAAAATGGGACTATATTTTTATCGGGAATTCCAGAGGTGTAGCCCGTAATTGTGTTATGTGGGCCATTGATGAAAATATTCCGCTTCGTATGTGGGGAAGTGGCTGGAATACTATACTCAAAGATCATATGGATCTTTTTGAATCGCCTTCTGTAGAAAATTATGAACTTCCCAATATCTACCGTTCAGCCAAAGTAACATTAAATGATCATTGGGACGATATGCTGCAAAAGCAATTTATTAATAATCGGATTTTTGATGCGCTGGCCTGTGGACTTCCAGTTATTTCCGATGAATGCGATGAATTAAAAAAAATATTCCCAACCGCTATCCTGTATTATCATACCAGACAAGATTTCAAAAACTGCATTCATAACATAGAAAATAACTATTCCCAGATATCTCAAACAGTCCTTGAACAACAAACTCTGATACATGAAAAATTTTCTTTCGAAGCAAGAGCCCACCAATTGGTAGAAATTGCATCTAAATTTACAAACAGCAGGAAAAATTAATTTTTTCCCGCTGTTTGCATCGGTCTTTCCACCAGATAATAAATACCTGCGCCAAAAAGAATGGTCAGGACAACAGACAGTCCCAGTGCAGCTGCCGGACATCGCTTTAAAAATCCTGCATTTTTCCACAGTGTATGGCTGAGAATATAAAAAGCAGCTTCCTGCATTACATATATGGAATAGGAATATTTTCCCAGTCTGCAGAAACCTGTCCTGCTGATGATTCTGGATAAAAGCCCCTTTTCTGTGAGCATACAGAGGAAAAATATACAGAAGAAGACCACTACAGAAAACTGATTTTTCCCTGCATTTTTTCCTGCAAAAAAATCTGTCAGAAGAAACAAAAAGCTTCCCAGCTCTATGAAAGAGATCATTATGGTCCTCTTTTTTTCGTGCAAAAGATCTCCTTCTGGTTTTTCCCATTTTTCTTTTACGGAATCATAAAAAACTCCCAGAAGATAGCCTGTTCCTATGCCGGCAACCGCCCTTGCCATAGCAAGGCTGAATACTCCGTAAACAACTTTTCTGCCAAAGCCGCCGTCTGTAGTCATAATATTCAACGTATAGCCAAAATACGCGATTACGCATATCAAAAGCTTCATTCCCGCTGAGTTTTTCATTGCTTTATGTAAAAGAAAATAAAAAACCTCTGCAAAAAAGAAGGCGGAAACATACCAGTTCAGACCGGTCCACCCTGTTGTAAGCCCTGTAGACTGCAAAAAGAAGAGATTTAAAATCCCCTCGCTTGCCGGAACTTCAAGAAATACAACTGAAAAAACCGTAGAAACTGCCAGTACCGGCCACAGACGGACAATTTTTTTCCATAAAAAATCAGTTGTTTTCTGTTCAGGCCGGGACAGTAAAGAGCGGTACAGAAAATATCCTGATATAATAAAAAAACATTCCACAATATATTTTGCGTACTTTGACTGTTCTGCAAGATTCTGATAAATCACCGATTCTCCCGTATAAGGCATCATAAAAGAATGAAGAAGATGAAAATATATAATTGCTGCTGCAAAAAAGAATCTGATAAACTCTATATTATTTAATTTTCCTTTTACCTTCTGTGTTCCCACTATTTCAGCATCCCCCGGACTTCGTCAAATATTTTTATTTCTGCCGGATTATCTGAATGGACTCCAATATGCTTTTCCATCCAGACCATATTGTACCAGCGTCCGAATTTACAGGCGCATTTATGAAACTCCGCCACTTTACGATAACCCATATGCTCATGAAATCTTACGCTGTCTCCGGTAAGATATTCGTCCTCTTTTTCCGGCCAGGCAATACAGGCATTGACACTGAGGATATTCTGCTCTTTCAAGATCTTTTCCAGCGTATCATAAAGCAGCTTTCCAATACCCAGATGTTTTTTATCCCTTTTTACATAAATAGAAGTTTCCACAGACCAGGCATAAGCAGCTCTTGGATGAAGCGGGCCCGCATAGGCATACCCGATCACCTCCCCATCCTTTTCTGCTTTTAAATACGGGTATTTTTCCAGCGTATGAATGATCCGCTGTCTGAATTCCTCCGGAGAAGGAACAGTATATTCAAAGGATACTGCTGTATCCCTCACATAAGGAGCATAGATTTCCAGTAATTCTTCGGCATCCTGTGGACCTGCTACGCTGATTTTTATCTCACTCATGATTTTTCCTCTCTTGCTTTTTTCAGATATTATAAGGTGTGCTTCCAAAGAAAGTCAATCCTCTGCACAGTGGAAATGTTTCCTTCTACTGTTTCCTGCTTCTGTCAAAATAATTGATTTTGCATATTTGATATGATATCATAAATTCACAGATTAAAGTATACATACACCTTATTACCTCTCACCAAAGATTAAATTTGACAAATTACAAAAGCCGATACAATTCATAAATGGGAGGGATTTTTATGTACAAAAATAATATCAGAACGAGAAAAAAGAAAGAACTGTTTTGGATACCTCACGCCAAGCTAATAACAAGTTTTTTATTTGTAGCAACGGTAATATTCTTAATACTCATGTATATAAATTACAGAAAAATCATAGATCTGATTTTTCCTGTCTACCCTTTGTTTCTTTTCCTTATATTTTTATTAATATTTTTAATCTATTCTCTTATTATGGCTGTTTTAGAATTTATGTCTGTTATGGCCGAAAAATAGATTATTATGAAAAAGCGGCATCTCTGTGGATGCCGCTTTTAATGTACTGATAACATTGTATTAATAATGTATAAGCATTGTATTAATACTCCGTTTTCAACGTTTTTTATTGATGTTTAACCATCTCCAAAAACCTTGATTTTAAAGCATTTCTTAGAATTTGCCTTCTTTAGCAGCTTCCTCGATGGAAACAGCAACAGCAACAGTCATACCAACCATCGGGTTGTTTCCTGCGCCGATCAGACCCATCATCTCTACGTGAGCCGGTACGGAAGAGGAACCTGCAAACTGAGCGTCAGAATGCATACGTCCAAGTGTATCTGTCATACCGTAGGAAGCAGGACCTGCTGCCATGTTGTCCGGATGAAGAGTACGTCCTGTACCACCGCCGGAAGCAACGGAGAAGTATTTTTTGCCTTTTTCCAGGCACTCTTTTTTGTAGGTACCTGCAACCGGATGCTGGAAACGTGTCGGGTTGGTGGAGTTACCTGTAATGGAAACGTCTACGCCCTCTTTCCACATGATAGCAACACCTTCCGGAACGCTGTTAGCGCCGTAGCAGTTTACTTTTGCACGAAGTCCCTCAGAATAGGATTTACGGAATACTTCCTTAACTTCGTTTGTGTATGGATCATACTCTGTCTCAACATATGTAAATCCGTTGATTCTTGCAATGATCTGAGCAGCATCTTTTCCAAGACCGTTCAGGATAACGCGAAGCGGTTTCTGACGAACCTTGTTTGCTTTTTCTGCGATACCGATAGCACCCTCAGCTGCTGCGAAAGACTCATGGCCTGCAAGGAATGCAAAGCACTCTGTCTCCTCTTCAAGAAGCATTTTGCCAAGGTTACCATGGCCAAGACCTACTTTACGTGTATCAGCAACGGAGCCCGGGATACAGAAAGCCTGAAGACCTTCTCCGATAGCTGCTGCTGCATCAGCTGCTCTTTTGCAGCCTTTTTTGATAGCGATAGCTGCGCCTACGATGTATGCCCAGCAAGCGTTCTCAAAGCAGATTGGCTGGATGCCTTTGATCTGGTCGTAAACGTTCAGACCTGCATCTTTTGTGATTTTTTCTGCCTCTTCGATAGAAGCGATTCCATAGCTGTTTAAAACAGAATTGATCTTGTCAATTCGTCTCTCGTATGATTCAAATAAAGCCATTTACTTTTCCTCCTGATTTTTTCATCTAAAAATAATTATTCTTTTCTCGGGTCGATGATCTTAACAGCATCGTCAACACGGCCATACTGACCTTTTGCTTTTTCCCATGCAGTATTCGGGTCATCACCTTTTTTGATGAAATCAGTCATTTTTCCAAGGCTTACGAACTGATATCCGATGATCTCGTTGTCCTCATCAAGAGCGATACCTGTTACATAACCCTCTGCCATTTCCAGATAACGAGGTCCTTTTTTCAGAGTTCCGTACATAGTACCAACCTGGGAACGAAGTCCTTTTCCAAGGTCCTCAAGTCCTGCTCCGATCGGAAGTCCGTCCTCAGAGAAAGCAGACTGGGAACGTCCGTATACGATCTGAAGGAACAGTTCTCTCATAGCTGTATTAATTGCATCACAAACAAGGTCTGTGTTCAGCGCTTCCATTACAGTACGGCCCGGAAGGATCTCGGAAGCCATAGCTGCAGAATGTGTCATACCGGAGCATCCGATAGTCTCTACAAGAGCTTCCTGGATGATACCTTCTTTAACGTTCAGAGTCAGCTTACATGCACCCTGCTGCGGAGCACACCAGCCAACACCGTGTGTCAGGCCGGAAATATCCTTTACTTCTTTTGCCTGTACCCATTTTGCTTCTTCCGGGATCGGAGCAGCCCCATGATGAACGCCCTGTGCCACTGGACACATTTCTTCTACTTCGCGTGAATAAATCATTGTAAAACTCCTTTCAAGTGTAGATTTACTTTAATGTTGTCAAGGTACCCTTAACAACCTTACAATATTTTCTCATAAAACTGTCTAATAGTCCAGTCAAATTTTGTAAAAAAATATCATGTTTTCCTGTCACTTCTTATAATTTTATTCTTTTTTATACAGACAGGTATCTGCTCTTTCTCAATCCTGTTCTGGAATTCCCCTTCAGAATATGATAAACTGAATAAAAATCACACAGGAGGTTCCTATGTCTCAAAATCACCACGGCAGTGCTCTTCCGCCGTCCTTTCTTCCGCAGAAATTTCAGATTTTAAGCGGAAGCGCACTGAAGCTCATCGCCATTTTTGTTATGCTAATCGACCACAGCGCCTGTATTCTTCTTTCACAGTATCCTCCAGCCCTGACTCCGCTTTTTTGTATCGGGCAAAACGCTTATACGCCTTACCGTATCTGCCGGGATATCGGACGGATTGCATTTCCTATTTTCTGTTTTCTTCTGCTGGAAGGCTTTTCCCATACCCGAAACAGAAAAAATTACGGCAGAAATCTGCTTCTCTTTGCCCTGATCTCTGAGCTTCCGTGGAATTACATGTTTGCAGATACCTGGCATTATAAAAAACAAAATGTATTTTTTACTTTATTTCTGGGCTATCTTGCCTTCTGCGCACTGGAACATTTCCGGGAAAACCGCACCAGGCTATTCCTGACCCTGAGCGGGCTTCTGGCCGTTTCCTTTTTCCTTCAGGCAGATTATGGATGGAGGGGCTTTATCTTTCTTCTGATCATGTACCTTTTAAGAGATGACAAAGCTCCCCAGGCGATCATAGGGAGCTGTTGGCTTGCATATGAATGGAAAGCCTGCTTTGCCTTTCTGCCCATTAATATGTATAACGGACAAAGAGGCTTTATCCGCGGAAAGCTTTCCAAATATTTCTTTTATGTATTTTATCCGCTGCACATTACGGTTCTTGTGATCCTGCGCAGGCTCCTGTTTTGATGCAAAAACCTACCAGGGAAGAAACTCGCTGCTTTCTTCATCATAATAGTACCAGCCGTTTCCTCTTCCGACAGGAGAGGCATCCGTCTCTGCCTGTTGGAACGGGATATACTGACCGGTTCCCGCATCCCAGCTGTACAGATCAAAGGGATCACTGATATCTTCTGTACCGGAAGAATCTTCTGAAGAGTTATCGGAATTTTCTTCTGCTGCCTGTTCTGCAAGATCTCCGTTCCAGTACCAGATCTCTCCGTTTTCGTTGACAATAGGCTGGGATTCATCTGCATTATCCAGATCCCCATAAGAAACTCCGTTTTCATCATACCAGATTCCGTCATCAGCTCTTTTTACCTGAATTCCATTCAGGTCAATATCATAAAGAACAATTGAATTCCATCCCTGGGTGATTTCTCCGCTCTCTACTTTTTCTTCAATTGTCCTGGAAGTATCTTCCTGTGTGTTTTCCGAAGTACCAGAGCTGCCTGCTGAAGAATTATCTTTTTCTCCGGAAGTTCCCTGTGATTTGTTTTCATTTGCCGGTGTTTTCTCAGAAGTTCCTGATTTTTTGGGAGCTTTTGTGGGGTTCGGCGTTGCCGTAACTTCTGTTTTTTCCACTGTTTCTGAACCTGAACCGCATCCTGTAAGAACACTTCCTGACATTACTGCTAACAAAAAAAATAAAGCTGCTTTTTTCATAACTCTGTCCCCTTTCACATAATGTTTTACAGGTCAAAGTATATCACCGCAGCTTTATTCTCTGTATTTCCTATATTCCCTTAATTTTTACTGACAATTTCCGTCCTGCTTTTATAAATACTGTCTGCAGGCACACACCCTCTTACCGGAGAAAGAGGATAAATATTACTGTTTCTGCCGATCACAGTTCCCGGATTCAGGACAGATCCGCAGCCTACCTCCACATGGTCTCCCAGCATGGCGCCGAATTTTTTTAATCCGGTCTCGATTTTTTCCTCTCCATCCTTTACAACAACCAGCTGTTTGTCGGATTTTACATTGGAACAGATAGAACCTGCTCCCATATGGGATTTGTATCCAAGAACTGCATCTCCCACATAATTATAATGAGGAACCTGCACGCAGTTAAAAAGGACCACATTTTTAAGCTCTGTAGAGTTTCCTACCACGCAGTCCTCTCCTACAATGGCATTTCCCCGGATAAACGCGCAGTGACGAACCTCTGTATCCTTACCGATGATCGCAGGCCCGTTAATGCAGGCAGTAGGAGCGATCTTTGCAGATTTTGCAATCCAGATATCGCCCTCCCGGTACTCGTACTCATCCGGATCCAGTGTTTTGCCAAGCTTCAGGATAAAATCTTTAATCTCAGGAAGTACTTCCCAGGGATACGTTTTTCCCTCAAAAAGCTCTGCAGCCATTGTTTCCTTCAGATCAAGAAGCTTCTCAATGGTAAAATCTTTCATCATAATTCTTTTCCTCCTCGTTTCGAAGCTGAAGGCTTCTTTTTATAATTCTCTGCCGCCGCATCAAAAAACTGCCTCAGCGCATACTGGTAATTGCTCTGTTCCACCTGAACAGTCCGTACCCGCACAAAATGCTCCAGCTTATCCATATACTCCTGAGGGGTAATGCTTCCCTCTGCCACATAGGTAAGCCCCTTTTCCCAGCTTGCTGTAAGCTCAGGATTCAGAAGCTGCCGTATGGAACAGTTCACCACATCGAAGATCATTTCTCCCAAAAGTGTAGGCGTGATCACCTGGGTCTTTTTATTCAGGGAAAGATATTTAATAGAAAACAGTTTTTTCAGGATTTCCGCTCTGGTGGCGCTGGTTCCGATCCCGCTTCCCCGGATCTGTGCTCTCAGTTCTTCATCCTCGATCAGCTGACCGGCATTTTCCATGGCAAGAATCATAGAACCGGAATTGTAGCGCTTGGGCGGAGAGGTTTCTCCTTCCTTGATGCTCAGAGAATCTACGGAAAGTATATCATTCTTTTTCAGCTTCTGCAATGCTGCCAGAAGTACCTCGTTGCAGGAGGTGTTTTCCTCTTCCTCGGAATCCTGGGACTTTTCCGAGGCTTTTTTTGCCGCAAAGGAATTGGCTGCGATCTTCAGATATCCCTCGCTCTGAAGGACACGGAACGAGGAAAAAAAGTGTTCTTTTTCCATAACCGTTACCAGATTTACCTTCTGATAAACTGCAGGAGGATAAAAAATGCATAAAAACCGCCGCACAATCGTCTCATACACCCTCTGAGCCGTCAGGGAAATCCCATTCAATGCACTCAGTCCCTGACCTGTGGGAATAATGGCATAATGATCTGTAATCTGCTTGTCATTGACATATCTTGTTTTTGCAATATTTTTGTAGGTTCCCATTTCCAGAACCTCATCTGCCGCCCCGTCGATCTGAGGATATCTGCGAAGGCCGGAAATGTTTTTGTAAATTTCTTTTGCAACCGCAGTGGAAAGCACCCGGGCATCTGTTCTGGGATAGGTCACCAGCTTTTTCTCATAAAGCTCCTGAACGATCCTCAGGGTTTCATCCGGACTGATCTTAAAAAGCCTGGAGCAGACGTTCTGAAGCTCCGCCAGGTTAAAAAGAAGCGGCGGATTCTTGTTTTCTTTTTTCCTCTCGATTTTTTCTACCTGACAGACAAGCGGAGAATTCTGACTGAGTTCTCCGATCAGCTTCTCTGCGTACTGTTTTTCTTTAAAACCGTTTTCCTTATAAAGATACGGAGACCGAAAATACCTGCTGCCCTCCACAGCCCGCCACTCGCCGTCAAAGTTTTCACCCTCAAGGGAAATACTGCCAAGAACCCGGTAAAACGGTGTTTTTACAAAGGAACGGATTTCCCGCTCTCTTCGTACAACCATTCCAAGAACACAGGTCATTACACGACCCACGGAAATAGCCTGATATTTTGTTTTCAGATAGTTGGACACACTGTTTCCATATCTCAGGGTCAGAACACGGGAAAAATTAATTCCCATAAGATAGTCCTCTTTTGCCCGGAGATAGGCGGATGCAGAAAGATTGTCATACTCTGAGATATCCTTTGCCTCCCGGATTCCTCTTAAAATCTCTTCTTCTGTCTGAGAATCGATCCACACACGCTTCTGAGTCTTATCATGAACCCCCGCCATCTGAGCCACAAGACGATAGATGTACTCACCCTCGCGCCCGGAGTCTGTGCACACATAAATAGTATCCACATCCGGGCGGTTCAGAAGGCCCCTGACAATATTAAACTGTTTCTGCACTGCCGGAATGATTTCATATTTAAAATCGCGCGGTAAAAAAGGCAGGGTATCGAGACTCCACCTTTTGTACTTGATATCATATTTTTCCGGGTAGCTCATAGTGACCAGATGCCCTACGCACCAGGTCACTACAGAATCCTCTGATTCCAGATAGCCGTCCCTTCTTTGTCCGTTGATTTTAAGAGCTTTTGCAAACTCCTGCGCCACGCTTGGCTTTTCTGCTATGTATAAAGCTTTTCCCATTATTGATCTGCACTCATCTTTCTCAGCGGCCAGGCAAGAAGAACTGCGCCGCCTACCATATTTCCAACTGTGACTACCAGCATACTTTTCAGCATGGCGGTTACGGAAAGTCCCGGAACCAGACAATATGCAGCCACAAAAGTACTCATATTCGCAATGCTGTGTTCAAATCCACTGATCACAAATCCTGAAATACACATGATGATCATCAGGATTTTTGCCGCCTCACTTTTCAGCTTGATGCCGCAAAGAACGCCAAGACATACAAAGAAATTACAGAGAACAGCCCGGAAGAACATTTCTCCCAGCGGAATTGAAAGTTTATTGTTGATAAAGCCGGCAAAATAATCTTTGGTTCCTGCTGCGCCTGCCCATACAAAGATCAGAGTCAGGAGCAGACAGCCCACAAAATTGCCGATATAGCTTACCAGCCATACCTTACCGGTTTCTTTCCAGGTTACTTTTTTGTCAATGGCGCCGAAAGCCATAACAAAATTGTTTCCGGTAAACAGCTCGCCGCCTACCATGGAAATCAGAAGAACTGCAATGGAAAACACCACCGCACTGAAAAATTTGCCCCAGGCTGGAAGCCCTGCTCCGGAAAATACATTGCCCACTACATTTGAAAAAATCATGGCAAGAACAATAAAAAATCCTGCCATCACAGCTCTTGTAAAATATTTGCTGAAGCCGGTGTTTACAAGCTGTGATTTTGCCGCTGCCGCGTTTGATACCTTTTGTACATCTTCATAGTTCATCTTTTGCCACCCTTGTCCTTTCCTGCTTTTACATAAGCCAGGCCCCCCGCCTGCGCCTATGGATTGAAGCCTTCGGCTTGGTTTCATTAAGTGTTTCGGTAATACCATGGTCACTAACCTCTGCCTGCGCTTTGCTTGTCCTCGCTAAGTGTCCAGGTATAAATTCTCACTAAATTCATCCTGCGCCTTTGGCTTGGATTCATTAAGTGTTCATATTATATCATTATTTTGTGGTTCTCTCAACATAATTTGCTGAGCCTGTTTGTGTATGATTTCCTTCATCTGCTCTGCGACCCCCAAAAAACAGCTTTCTGAATGTTTTACCATACACCCGTCATCCCCCTTTCCGGTTATCTGATGTTCACGCCTGCTACAATCCTGTTGAATCCATTATCCAGACAGCGTATAATACGGATATAAATTTTACTATGCAACACTTATAGCCATTTCAACAAATCTCATCAGCACAAGGAGGATACCATGATCCAGATAAACAAAGAACTATGCATCGGATGCGGAAAATGTGTTAAGGACTGCCCTGTTTTCTGCATTTCCATCACTGACCACAAGGCCTCGGCATCTGGCGGCTGCATGAACTGCGGTCACTGTGCTGCCATCTGCCCCAAAGAAGCTGTTTCAATTCCCGGCTATGACATGGATGATGTGGAAATATATGACAAAACCACTTTTTCCCTGGAAGCGGACACCCTGCTGCGCGCCATTAAATTCCGCAGAAGTATCCGGGATTATAAGCCTCTTCCCGTAGAAAAGGAGAAGCTTCAGAAAGTCCTTCAGGCAGGCCGCTACACTGCCACTGCCAAAAACAACCAGGACTGTCATTTTATTTTTGTACAAAAAGAACTTGCTGCGCTCAAACAGCAGGTCTGGGATTTTATCGAAGACTACGCCAACTCCCACAACGATAACGCCTCAGCCGATATGCTTCCCTATCTTTCCTTCAATCAGCGCAGAAAAGCCGACTGCAACGATGATTATCTGTTCCGCAATGCTCCTGTAGTGGCGTACATTACCTCCGACTGGCCTCTTGATGCCGGGCTTGCAGCCCAGAATATGGAGCTTATGGCTGTATCTCTTGGACTTGGCGTACTCTATAACGGCTATCTTGCCCGCATTACCAATGCAAACGAAAATCTTAAGAACTGGCTTGGCATAAAAGGAAAAACTATTAAGGCCTGTATGCTCCTTGGCTATCCCAATGTTTTCTATGAACGGACAGCCCCCAGAAAAGAGGCCAATGTGATCTGGAAATAAAAGAAGCTATAGCTGCCCTGCATAAAGATTTCCAGTGTGGTTCCTTACAAATCCCAGTAACAGAATCCCATACTTTTCTGCCAGAAGAACTGCCGCCTCTGTGACAGCAGCCCGGGAAACTACAGTTGTGACTCCCATCTGGATGATTTTTTTGAGATAGTCTGCAGATATTCTTCCGCTTGTAAAAATCACGCCGTCTCCGGGATCAATTTCCTGAATCAGAAGCTTTCCCACCACCTTGTCAAGAGCATTATGACGGCCAATATCCTCAAAGCTGCAGACTATCTCCTTTTCTTTCCAGAACGCGCAGGAATGAGCGCAGCCGGTTTCCCGGAACAGTTCCCCCGGCTGAGAGAAAAACTCCTCTGCCGCGGAGAAGATCTCAGAAAAACCGACCATTCTATTCCCATCTGGCCGCTGTTTCCTCTCCGGCATCGTAGTTTCTGCATTTCGATACTGTATCATCTCTGTTTTACCCAGCTCTTCTTCCCTGGATTCTATAAGACTCTCCACTTCATTTTCTGTATTCTTCCCCGATTCTCTCTCTGTCCCCTGATTCTCGTTTTCAGAAATCTCAACATAAATTGTCTGTTCTTCTTCCTGAATCTGAATACTTCTGATCTGCCTGATATTTCTTACCAGACCTTCTGTATACAGCCGTCCCAGAGCCAGTTCCTTAAGATCTTCCGGCGTACAGCTTAATCTGACCAGCTTCTGCCCGTTTACAACAAGGCTGTATTCTGTTTCCAGCGCCACAGTATCTTCACAGAAAATTTCCTGTCTGTTTTTTATTTTTTTTATATTTACCAATGTTTTTTTCATAAGCTTTTCTCTCCCGAAGTCCTTAATTATGAAGTTATCATCCACAGATCACTGTCCCACAAGTTGTTTTAGCATTTATATATCCTATACTGAGATATGCAAGGCAAATCACCCTCATCAAAAATGCTTTCCTGCGCACTTTTGATTTTACTGTTCACAGGCAGCTATCCCGAGACATACAGGACAGAATGCCATCACCGAAGATAATCTGGAAGGCATTTTAACCAGTCTGCTGTAAACAAAGTAAGCCGTAATGTCTTGAAAAATATCTCTCACACTGCTATAATAAAAAAGATTTTTGGGTGTCGTTGGGTAACTGGTGTGCCCCCTGGTCTTCAAAACCTGTGCTGGACGTTAAGAGCGCCCTGGGTGAGTTCGATTCTCACAGGCATCCGCCAGAATATAATGAGGCTGCGGAATCAATTTCCACAGCCGTTTTTTATCTCCTCAAAAGCTTATCCGTCAGCTTCTGCAAAAACAATTTATTTTTCATCAAGCGCTTCTTTCAGTTCTGCTGTAAATTCCCGTTTCTCTTCCTCTGAAATCGTCCGCATTTCCAACAAAACCCTGTCGTTTTTTATATGAGAAACAATCGGAACAGGAAGCAGACGGAGACGGTCTGCCAGCTGCTGTGCAGTTTCTTTTTCCGGAAAAATTTCCACTGCATAATCCGGCATTGTTTCTCCCGGAAGGGAGCCTCCGCCGATCACAGCGCTGCTCTCTGTTACTGCAATTTTTCCGGAACAGGAGCAGGAATCCAGTTCCCAGAAAATTTCTTCTGCCTGGGCAAGAAGCTCATCTTTGGTTCTTGCGATCATTTTAAGAACCGGAATGTTTTCCCATGCCTGTTTCTCACAAAAATACTCCCGGAAAGTAGCTTCCAGAACCGCAGTTGTGCATTTGTCAAGGCGCAGCGCCCGCATCAGAGGATGCTGCTCCATTTTTTGTATGTATTCCTTTTTTCCAACAATGATCCCGGCCTGAGGACCGCCCAGAAGCTTATCCCCGGAAAAGCAGACCACATCCGCTCCTTTTCGGAGGATTTCCCCTACTGTAGGCTCATGGGCAAGCCCGTATTTTTCCAGATCAACCAGAACTCCGCTTCCCAGATCAACGATCACAGGAATCCCGTGTTTTTTTCCCAGAGCAGAAAGCTCCTCCACAGAGGTTTCTTCTGTAAATCCCACAATCTTATAATTGCTTGTATGGACCTTCAGAAATGCCGCAGTTTCTTCTGTTACTGCCGATTCATAGTCCGAACTCCTGGTCCGGTTGGTGCAGCCGGTTTCCCGAAGGAAGGCGCCGCTCTGCTCCATAACCTCCGGGATACGGAAATGCCCTCCGATCTCAATCAGCTCTCCTCTGGAAACAATCACTTCTTTTTTGTACGCCATAGCCGCAAGAATTAAAGTCACTGCCGCTGCGTTATTGTTCACTGCCACCGCAGCTTCCGCACCGGTGATCTGGCAGATCACATCTGCATAGTGAGCCTGCCGCTTTCCTCTTTTTCCCTCCGAAAGCCTGTATTCCAGATTGGAAAATCCGCACATGGACTGAAAGGCGGCCTCCATCTGATGTTTTCCAAGAGGCGCCCGTCCAAGATTCGTATGAAGAAGAATTCCTGTTGCGTTAAAAACCCGTCTATAAGAGGGTTCTTCCAGCGCCTTTGTCCTCTCCCCGGCCTGTTGGAGCAGCCGGGAAATAAAAAGCTCTGTTGGCTGAGCATTTTCAGCAGCAGCTTCTGTTGCTTTCCCTTCCAGAAGCTCCTTTCTCAGACTGTCCAGCTCTTGCCGGAGTATACCAAGGATCCTGTTTTTTCCATATAGTCTGCACAGCTCTTCCGCCTCCGGCTCCTGAAGGATCCGGTCCATCTTCGGAAGCTGTCTTAAAATCTCATTTTTATTCATATACTGTCCGCTTATTTTAATATCAGATATTTTTCCTGTTTTCCGGTTACTTCTCCCACAGCTGCGCCTGGAGAACCAAGCTCAGCCAGACGTTCCAGAAGCTCAGCGGCATCTTCTTTTTTTACTGCAAGAAGAAGCCCTCCTGACGTCTGGGGATCATACACAAGATCTTCCTGCCAGGTTCCTGCAATTTCACTGAAAACATCCTCTTCCAGATATTCCCGGTTTCTGTATGCTCCCACAGGAATCAGTCCCATCCGGGCATATTCCTTTGCTCCGGGCAAAACCGGAAGCTTTTCTGTATGGAGAACCAGCGTCATTTCACTTCCCTTTGCCATTTCCATGGAGTGTCCTGCCAGACCAAAGCCGGTGATATCTGTACAGCTGTGGATTTCAAATTCCGCCGCAATATCCCTGGCATATTTATTTAAGGCAGTCATTGTTTTTACCGCAGAGCTTATCTCTTCCTCAGAGGCAAGCTCTCCCTTAATGGCAGTGGAAATAATTCCGGTACCCAGAGGCTTGGTAAGGATCAGCACGTCTCCCGGCTGCGCTCCATAATTTTTCCACATGGCTTTCGGATCAACAAACCCACTGACGCAAAGCCCGTACTTTGGCTCATTGTCGGAAATGGTATGACCGCCTGCAAGCACAGCTCCTGCTTCCATTACCTTATCTGCGCCGCCCTGAAGGATTTTTCCCAGTATCTCGATATCCAGACAGTCCGGAAAGGCCGCCAGATTCAGCGCCACCTTAGGTTCTCCTCCCATGGCGTATACGTCGCTTAAAGCATTTGCTGCTGCAATCTGCCCAAACAGATAGGGATCGTCTACCACAGGGGTAAAAAAATCAACGGTCTGGATCATTGCCAGTTCCTCACTGATTCGATATACTGCGGCATCATCCGCAGTTTCTGTTCCCACTAAAAGCATGGGATCATTAAATTTTGGCAGCTTACCCAAAACTTGGGCAAGGGTCTTCGGACCTTTTTTCGCCGCTCAGCCGGAGGTAGTTGACATCTGTGTCAAACGAATTTCTGTGTCTGCCATATCACTCACCTCCATTCCATAATTTCCTGTCATCTTTTCCTTTAAAGCCTTCTTCATTTCCCATAACCTTTATTTTCCAGAGGCTTTCAGAACCCTTCCGCCCTCTGTTTTTCTTGTAAAACCATTTTTATCAAAATGCTCCAAAAGGGCTACCGCCACCTTCCGGGAGCAGCCCAGATAATCCCGGTATTCTCCAAGAGCAACTTCCGGCTTCTTCTCTGCCATTTCCCGGAAGGCTGTTTTTGCCTTCTCATAGTAATCACGGTGAACACAGTATTGAACATCCAGCCGGATCAGCGCTTTTTTGTTCAGAAGGGACGTAAACACAGCCGGAAACTTCTTCTGATTCCTATGTTCTTTCAGATAAAGCTCGGTAGCAAGAGGCGCAAAGCCCTCATCCAGATAATGGTTAAGGATTTCTTTTACCATAGCGTCCTCATCCTCCTTCAGAACTACCCGAAAACGCTTTTTACTGATCAGTCCGTGCTCTTCCTTGATTACTTTTTCGGCCTTTAAAACGGCAAGAATATCGTCTGCAAGCTTTCCTTCTGCAATCTTCATCCTGCTTCGCAGTTCTTCAATTCCCATGCCTTCCTTTAAAGGATTGGCTTTATGAAATTCATCCAGAACTGTCTCTGCCCTTTTCCGGTAAAAATCCATTTCCTGCCTGTGAATGTACAGGTTTTCATTAAGACGCACCAGAATTTTTCGCTCCGCCAGCTTCCCCGCTGTATGTTTCAGCCCGGATTTATCAAGAGCGCTTCGTCCTGCCAGCTCCTCCAAAGTAAAAAAGCTTCCCCAGTGCTCCCAGGCAGAAAGCTCAAGCATTTCCTCCCTGGTTCCGCTTTCCTTGATCCGGCAGGCCTCCAGCACCTTTTGGTCATTTCTTTTATGCTTTCTGGGGCAGATATCCAGAACCGTTCCGCCTCCAATGGTTTCTGCCGGGGAATAAAACCGGATCACAAACCGCTCTCCCTTTTCCAGAACCGTTTCCTCTTCCAGCCTGAGCTGAGCATAACAGGTCTCCCCTGCTTTCAGCTCATCTCTGTCAAGCAGGATCACCTTTCCCAGAAGCTCCCTTGTTCCATGATACACATGCACCCGGCTTCCGTTCTTTACGCTGCGCTGTGTGTGACGCAGCACAGTCAGAGACACATCTGCCATCATGGTAGGATACATACTGTTTTTAAGGGCAACCACATCGCCTCTTCGGATCTCCTGTTTTTTCCTGTCAGGAAGATTCAAAGCCACTCTCTGCCCAGCATGGGCTTCCTCCACATTTGTCTCATGCACCTGAATACTGCGGATTTTTACAGAAGTATTTTCCGGATAAAGATACGCTTCCTGTTCCTTTTTGATCCTTCCGCCAAAAAGCGTTCCTGTTACAACAGTTCCAAATCCCTTCAGCGTAAATACGCGGTCAACAGGCAGGCGGAAGGCCCGGGTTTCCTTATGCTCCGGAAGCCCCTGGTACATCTGATACAGCGTATCCCGAAGCCTGTCTATCCCCTGATTTTTGTATACAGAAACCGGAACCACAGGCGCATCCTCCAGAAACGTTCCCTTAACCAGTTCCCTGACGTCCTCCTCCACCAGCTCTGTAAGCTCCGGATCTGCCGCGTCTGTTTTTGTGATCACAACCACTCCGCAGCGTACCCCCAGAATGGACAGAATGTCCAGATGCTCCACAGTCTGAGGCATAATTCCCTCATCTGCCGCAACCACAAGCATGACCATATCCATTCCAGCCACGCCTGCCAGCATATTTTTTACAAATTTTTCATGGCCGGGCACATCCACGATCCCTACCCGCTCCCCTTTCGGGAAATCCATCCAGGCAAAACCAAGCTCAATGGTAATGCCCCGTTTTTTTTCTTCCTTCAGACGGTCTGTATCAATACCCGTCAATGCCCGGATCAGGCAGGTCTTTCCGTGATCCACATGACCTGCCGTTCCTATAATTCCATATTTCATCAGTTTAACCCCTGTAAAAACCGGAGAGGAAAACCTGTCCGGCTGGATTGTATTTCTTTCTTCCTTAT
>NZ_HF999000.1:0-18522 GCF_000433815.1 Blautia sp. CAG:257 | reverse complement strand
TGTTTTTTTTACTACAGAAACACTTCTCCGTATCAGGTAGAATAATGCCTCTGAACAAGTAACACTTTTATTTTGTATAAAGGCCGGAATAAGCCTTTTTATCCAGCCTTAAATAAATACTATACAGAATCATCACAAATAAACCGATCACCGCTATAATTATCCATACAGTACTGAATGTATAATAGTCGATAAGTGTTCCTATTATGTAGTTACTTAATACTCCAATTAATCCGGCGCAGCTGGTCGTAATACTTAATATTCTTCCACGATGTGTTTCCGGTATTCTTTTTGTAAGATAAGGCGTTTTTGATATGGAACCCAATATTTCACCTATTGTAAATATAATAATCCCTGCAACCGCAATCACAAAATGATGATTTACAAAAATAAAAAATGCAAGTCCTAATGACTCCAGCAACTGCCCCAAATACATAATCCTGATATCCATAAATCCGGAAAGCTTTTGGGTTAATATCGGCGTGCCTATTACCACAACAACTGCATTAATACTTGTTAAAACTCCAAATTTAAAAGCTCCTGATCCCTGAAAGGCTTCCTCCATATGTAAGGGCATCAAAAAACTGAACTGATTATAAATCAGCGCAGCTATACCGTAAATGACAAACAGCACAAAAAATAATTTTCGTTGCGAAAAAACCTTGAATATTGATCCTGTTTCTCCTTTTTCATATTCGTTCACTGTTCTGTTATCCCGATCAACAGCTTTTACATTCTTAATAAAAATCAGCAGCATCAGCGTACTGGTGATATCTGCCAGACCATTAATAAAAAAAGAAAGGCTGAGATAATTATTAAATAAAATGCCGCCAATAGTCGGCGCCAAAACCAGGCCTAAATTCATGGAAAGATAATTCAGCGAATATGCTCTTTCTCTATCCCTGTAGGTTGTCAGATCCGCGATCAGAGCATCATAAGCCGGCTGCTCCATTGCCTGAAATAATGAAGCAATCGCCAGTAAATACAGTGTCGTCATGGACATTGGCAATGCAGCGCAGACAAAATACAGGCTGTTTCCGATCAGGTCGAAGGTAACGATGATATGCTTTTTATTATATTTGTCAGCCAGCTTACCTCCCAGTAGATAAAACGGTCCCATAAACAAAGAAAATATCATCATATACAGGCCAATGGTCTGTCCGTTCAGCCCCAGCTTTTCGCTCATGATCAAGGTAAGCATGGGCCATATTAACGCTCCCATACTTGTCATGACTTTACCAAAAGCCAACACATAGATTTCTTTTGGCAAATGGCTGTACATTGAAAAATGTTTCTTAAGACATCCCATAAAAATTCTCTCCTTCATCTTCTCTTTAAATCATCTGCCTGTTTTTTCTATCACATCTTCACTACCGTATCCAGGCACAACATCATCGCATATTCATATGTATTGCCGCCAAAATTCCTCTCATCATATTTTTCAACAGCTGCGAGGTTTTTCCCCTTGACTTTCATATTTATCCGATTATTCTAAATCAATCCAGTATCTTTGCTCTGTCTTACCGTTTTCTATTTGTTCATTTTCTAATATTCCGCCGTTTTTTATGATGGATTTCGCAGAACCAATATTATCTTTATCGCATACCATTAAAACTTTTTTGATTCCCATTTTTTTACATTCCTCTAAGGCAAGCCCAATCATTTGTACAGCATATCCTTTTCTTCTTTCAGATGGTCTGATTCCGTCACCAATATGCCCTCCATGTAATAGCAAATGTTCATTTAAATAATGCCTGATATTTACTGCACCTACAATGATATTTCGCCTCTCATCCAAACAAAAGAATGTGGAATGAGGAACCAGTCCGTCTTTTGGTTCCTTTGCTTCCAAATTATTCAGATAGTAATCAAAGTCATCATAATCATTTTTGGAAATAACTCCTGGTGAACGGTTCACATCATAAGTATCATTATATTTTTTCCACTCCTTGAGCATGTCAATAATCTGTCCTTTGTATTCGTAACTTCCTTTTATTAATTTTATTGACATCAAAATCACTTCCTTTACTTAGAATCCATAACTTTTCTCGTTTCAAGACTGTACTGTAAATCTTTTCCCATTTTAAAAAATCTCATATTAATATCAATAACAGAAAATGCCTTATCATATTTTAAGTTTAAATCCACAACCAGATCCGCCAGCCTGTCTTCTGTACTTTCATTCAGATTTCCATTTAGCAGAACAGCAATATCCACGTCTGATTCAGAAGTATAAGTTTCTCTTGCATAAGAACCGTATAATACAATCCGAAGCGCTTGGTTATTAAAAACAGCAAGGATTCCACCCTCTAATTCCTTTCATGTATTTGTATCCATAAGCTGTACTTTTTTTATTATATCGTCCGATTTTTTTAACGTCAACGCATTTCAAAAAAGCAGTTTTTAATTTTCTTTCTTTTTTGCTGATTTTTATAAAATTCTGTACGCAATACCGCAGTTATGGTAAACTACAATCAAACAACAATTTCATTTTTATCCACAGAAAGAGGTGACCTCCCATGTATGAAAACATTCGCCTGCAAACCAGTCGTCTGCTTCTCCGGCCAGTCAGTCCAGATGATCTTTCCACTGTTTATGCTTATTCTTCCGATGGAGAGCATGTGAAATATATGAAATACTATCCAGATGAATCTATGGAAGTGTGCAAAAAGTTTCTCATACAGACCTGCCAAGAATGGAGTAAAGAATTTCCCCGCTGTTATGTATTTGCTGTCATACAGAACAGCCGACATATTGGCGAGGTTTCTGTCTACGCTGAAGATGAAGCTTTTACAATCGGAGAACTTGGATGGATCATTCACAGAGATTACTGCAATAAAGGATATGCCTCAGAAGCTGCGCAGGCTCTTCTCAGTTTTTGTCAAAACACTCTTCATCTTAATAAAGTCACTGCCTGCTGTGACAGCAGAAACTCTGCATCCATGAAAATCATGGAAACTCTTGGCATGACTGTAACAGAAAAGGATATTCCCAGAAAATATTTGAAACGCAATGAAACTGCCTTTGAGATAAAAACAGAAAAAATATTACATCTTGACCTTTCTTCCCTAAAACGGTAATATCATTATATAAAAGCTTGTATAAGTTCGTAATGGGACGAGCGTTTCTACCAACTGCCTTAACAGTTGACTACAGGTTTCCGCAAAACCGGAAATCCCCTGTCTGCTGTTAGGGCTTTTTTATTCAGAAAATAGGAGGATCATATTATGAGCAGCTTATGTATTAAAAATGCTTCTGTTATTGTAACCTTTGATGATCAGGATTCTGTTCTGGAAAATTCCAGTATTCTGATCGAAGACGGGGTCATCCGAAGCATCGGACAGCAGACTTTTTCCGCAAATGAAATTCTGGATGCTTCCGGATGTATGGTTTATCCGGGACTTATCAACACCCATCACCACCTTTATCAGACTTTCAGCCGTAATCTGCCTCAGGTACAGAATATGGAACTGTTTGAATGGCTGACCACACTTTATGAAATCTGGAAAAACCTTGACAGTTCTATTATTTATCACAGTTCCGTTACGGGTATGGGGGAATTATTAAAAACAGGCTGTACTACCTGTTTTGACCATCATTATGTCTTCCCGGGCGGCAGTTCTGTCTCTCTTCTGGAAGCTCAGTTTGAGGCGGCGCGGCAGCTTGGAATCCGCATGTATGCATCCAGGGGAAGTATGGATCTCAGTAAAAAGGACGGAGGCCTTCCCCCTGACAGTGTGGTTCAGTCAGTAGACGAAATCCTGAAAGATTCCAGGGACGCCGTGGAAAAGTTCCACAATCCGGCGCCTTTTTCCATGAATATGGTTGCCCTGGCTCCCTGCTCGCCTTTCAGCGCAGGGAAAGAGCTGTACCGGCAGTCTGCTCTTCTTGCCAGAGATCTGGGAGTCCGCCTTCACACCCATCTGTGCGAAACACTGGACGAAGAAAACTATGTTCTGAAAAAATACGGAAAGCGACCTCTCTCCTACATGGAAGAGCTTGGCTGGACAGGCAGCGACGTATGGTATGCACATGGCATCCATTTTAATGATGAAGAGCTTAAAATCCTTGCGGAAACAAAAACAGGAGTGGCTCACTGCCCCATTTCCAATATGAAGCTTTCCTCCGGGATCTGCCGTATCCCGGAAATGCTGAAGCTTGGAATTCCCGTAGGACTGGCAGTTGACGGAAGCGCCAGCAATGACGGCTCCAATCTTCTGGAAGAGCTCCGTGTCGCCTATCTTCTTCACAGGCTGAATTCCAGCAGCCAGGCTCCTGACGGCTATGAGCTGCTGAAGCTTGCCACCAGAGGAAGCGCTGCTGTTCTTGGCCGCAGTGATATCGGTTCACTGGAGCCGGGTAAAGCAGGCGATCTTTTCCTTATACGGAAAAACCGTCTGGAGCTTGTAGGCGCAGACCTGGATCCAAAATCCATGCTGGGAACCGTAGGATTTAAGGGCGCTGTAGATTATACTGTTGTAAATGGAAAAATTGTTGTCAGAAACGGAAAGCTTACAGGAATTGACGAGGAAAAGGCTGTTTATGAAGGCAAAAGGGCCGTAAACGAATATCTGAACAGATAAAAAGTCCTCCTGGCTTTCCGGACAGGAGCAGAACATTTTACTCCAGCTCTTTACAGCAAGTCATACAAAAAAGGTATTTCCAAACTGAAACAATGTCTGGAAATACCTTTTTATTTTTATGCTTTATTTATTACAGTAGGTTGTATGAAGAAGATGGTGCGCAATATGGCTGTTGGGCTCTTCCAGGAATTCTTCGTAAATCTTTTTGATTGCAGGATTTTCGTGAGATTTCCGGTAAGTCAGTTCTCTGTCATGGGCAAAGGTCGCAGCTCTTCTTGCCGCATAGGCCTCTTCTCTGTCTGTATCCATAAGAAGCTTGGGCTGTCCGCCTCCGCTGACACAGCCCTCCGGGCAGGTCATCACTTCAATAAAATGAAGATCCAGCGTACCGTTCTTTACTGCTTCCAGCACAGGAACCACATTTTTCAGTCCTGTGACAACGCCAACTTTCAGATCCAGGTCTCCCACTTTTATCACAGAAGTGCGGAAGCCCTCTGTGCCGCGGACTGCTGTCACTTCCAGATCCGGGATCGGCTGTCCGGTCACAAGCTCATAACCGGTACGAATGGCTGCCTCCATAACGCCGCCGGTAACGCCGAAAATAGTTCCCGCGCCTGTATAAAGACCAAGAGGCTGGTCAAACTCCTGCTCATCAAGAGCATCCCAGTCAATTCCCATATCCTTAATAAGCCATGCCAGATCTCTTGTTGTAATGGCAGCATCTACATCACGGAATCCACTGTCTTTCATTTCCGGACGTTCGCTTTCAAACTCCTTGCAGGTACATGGCATTACAGAAACGCTGTAAATATCCTTACCTTCTCTGCCTTCCAGCTGCGCTCCGTAAGTTTTAAAAATCGCTCCTCCGATCTGCTGTGGACTTTTCGCGGAAGATAAATGATCTTTAAGCTCCGGATAATTATCCTCCAGGAATTTTACCCAGGCCGGACAGCAGGAGGTAAACATAGGAAGAACGCCTCCCTCTGTCACACGTTTTACAAGCTCTGTTCCCTCTTCCATAATAGTTACGTCCGCCGGGAAGTTGGTATCGTATACCCGGTCAAAGCCAAGAGCATGAAGAGCTGCTGATAATTTTCCCGGAGTAAGGGTTCCAAGCTCTGCGCCAAATTCCTCTGCAATGGCAACCCGCACTGCCGGAGCGCACTGCACAATGGTGAATCTGTTTTTGTCTGCAAGAGCTGCCTTCACCTCGTTCAGGTGGCAGACTGCATGAGCTGCAAAAAGCGGCTCCTGAACAGAATCCGGAATATTTCTTTCTTTTTTTACTCTTTCGTATGCGTCTTTTCCATGGGTCAGTACAGAAACATAGGATTTACATTTCTGCACGCACTGACCGCACATCACACATCTGTCTGTATCAATGGTCTGCGGTTTTCCCTGCTCTCCCACAATGGCATAGGCAGGACAGACCTCTGCGCATTCACGGCAGCCGGTACAGATATTCTGATCAATTGCTACTATCATGAATTTTGTCCTCCCTTATCTCCAGTTTTTTGTCAGAAGCAGAGCCTCTGCCGCCCTGATATTTTTTTCTTCTCTTTCTGCCTCAGGATCTACCAGACGGAGCGCCTGATGAGGACAGACACGGACACAGGCCGGACCTCCCTCAACTCCCTCGCAGAGATCACATTTGGATGCAAAAACCTTTGGTTCCGAAGACATTGCCTGGGCCACCAGACGTCCGTCCCTGGCATAAGGAAGAAGGGCGATCGCCCCAAAAGGACAGGCCTGCATACAGTCTTTACATCCGATACATTTTTCCGCATCCACGATCACCTGATGGTCAATGCGGCTGATCGCGCCTTTTGTACAGGCATTCAGGCAGGGAGCATCCTCACAGTGCTTACACTGGATGGGCATACAGCCCTGCTCAAATTTTGTAAGAAACAGTCTTGGAGTTACGGGAACCGTTACAGTTCCCACTGTTTTTCCAAGATGATTGCTCTCACGGTTATGAACGGTGAAGCAGGCAAGCTCACAGGCTTTGCAGCCTGTGCATTTTGTACTGTCGCCCACCACAAAGGATCCGATTTCTTTTTTCATTTCTATGTCCTCCTATTCCTGTGGGTGCGTTTCCAGATATGCGTTTCTTGCCGCTTCTGCTCTCTTACGCTCCATGGCGTCTCCAAGCTCATCCTCTGTCACAAGAGTCAGGGCTTCTGTAGGACAGACTCTTACGCAGGCCGGGCCTCCGGAAAGTCCGTAACAGAGATCACATTTATTTGCCACTTTTTTCTCTGTTCCGTCTGCCTGGAATTTTCCGGTCTGGACTGTCATATTGATAGCGCCGAAAGGACAGGCATCCATACAGGATTTACAGCCCATGCATTTTTCTGTATCAATGACAATACAGTGATCCTTCTGGGAAATAGCCCCAACCGGACACGCTGCCATACAGGCAGGATTTTCACAGTGCTTACACTGCACCGGAACACTTAAATTCGCTGTTTTTACCATATGAAGCTTCGGATTAAAGCTGTAGGAATCCGGATCCACCTCAAAGATATGCTTTCCCTCATGGGCAACCACACAGCCGATCATGCAGGTACGGCAGCCGATACAAAGGTCAGGGTTTCCTTTCACAAAATAGTTCATGCTTTTGCCCCCTTTCCTGTATCAATGCCCATCTGCGCGCGGATATCGTCATACAGCTCCATAACATGGCGCTCCGCCCACTGCTGGTCTTCAATCTTTTCTACGCGGCAGGCGCAGTATTTGTACTCGGGTGTATTGCTGATGGGGTCAAGCTTGGCTGTTGTCAGCTCATTGCAGGCTCCGATCCACCACTGGTAGGTCATGTAGGTTGCACCCGGTTTTACACGGTCCGTAGGAAGACACCGTGTAATACAGTAGCCTCTCTTGGAAAGGATCTTCACAAGCTCGCCCTTTTTCAGGTTCATTTTCTCGCAGTCCTCTGTATTCATCTGAACCCATCCCGGTTCATCCTCCAGATTACGGAGTGTACGGCAGTTTCCTGTCATAGTACGCACAGAATAATGACCTACCTCGCGGACAGTGGAAAGAGTCATTGGATACTGGTCGTTTTCCAGCTCTACCGGCGGATGCCAGTCAGTGCCGTAAAACAAAGCCTTATGATCCTTTGTTGCAAAAATTCCGTCCTTATGAAGATACGGTGTTCCCTTATCCTCCATGGATTTGTCCCGGCAGGGCCACTGAACGCCGCCGTATTTTTCAATTTTTTCGTAGGTAGCGCCTGTAAAGCTTGGACAGAGGTCGATCATTTCATTCCAGATCTCTTCTGTATTTTTGTAATTCATTGGATATCCCATGGCTGTGGAAATATCTGCAATGATCTGCCAGTCCGGACGCATATCTCCTTCCGGCTCGATCAGCTTGCGCACTCTCTGGAAGCCACGGTCCGCACAGGTATAAATACCTTCGTTTTCACCCCAGGCAGTAGCCGGAAGGATTACATCCGCATAAAGCCCGGTCTTATTCATATAGATATCCTGCATTACCACAAAATCACATTTGTCCAGAGCCTCGCGGACCTCTGCAAGGTCAGGATCGGACTGAGCCGGATCTTCTCCGAATATGTAGTATGCGTGGATTCTCTTCTTTTCGTCCTTCTCATGAAGGATTCTGTGAGGCACATGAGTGATCGGGCAGCCAACCTGATCAGAAAGAGGAACGCCCCATGCTTTTTCAAATTTTTCACGGATTTCCGGAACGGTTACATTCTGATAGCCCGGATAGGAGTTTGGAAGAGCTCCCATGTCGCAGGCTCCCTGCACGTTGTTCTGTCCGCGGACCGGACCGATGCCCATGGACGGACCGCCGAAGTTTCCGGTCATCAGCGCAAGGTTGGCAAGTCCCTTCACAACGTCTACTGCCTGTGTAAACTGACAGACTCCCATACCATAAAGAATCATGGCCGGTTTGGTGGTTGCGTACATTCTTGCCGCCCTGCGAATGGTTTCTGCCGGAATGTGCGTAATAGGCTCTGCATATTCCGGAGTGTATTTTTCTATTACTTTCAGGAATTCGTCAAATCCCTTCGTATGTTCATCAATAAACTTTTTATCTGCCAGACCTTCATTCCAGATCACATTTGCCATGGCATTTACAAGAGCAAGGTTGGAACCGCCCTTAAGCTGCAGATGAATATCTGAAATACGTGCGGTCTCCGTCACGCGGGGATCTGCACAGATGATCTTCATTCCCTTTTGTTTTCCCCTTACAATGCGTCTTGCCACAATAGGGTGGGAATCTGCTCCGTTATAGCCGAAGCAAAGTAAACAGCCTGCATCCTCGATCTCCGGGATGCCCATTGACATTGCGCCTGAACCTAAAGAATACAGTAGACCCGCTACCGAAGGCGCATGTCATATTCGGGCGCAGTGATCGACGTTGTTGGTGCCGATGCACGCGCGCATAAATTTCTGCATCAGATAATTGGCCTCGTTTCCTGCTCCTCTGGCAGAGCCTGTTCCCATAATGGAATCCGGGCCGAATTTTTCTTTGATTTCCCCAAGACGTTTCGCTACATAGGAAATTGCTTCCTCCCAGGAAACCTCTACAAGGGGTGATTTTTTTCCGCCTTTACGGATCATCGGTTTACGAAGACGTTTCGTAAGAATCTGGGGATCGTTAAGATAATCCCAGCCGTAATGACCTTTCAGACAGAGGGTTCCCGCATTGGTTCTTCCGTCTGCAGGGACTGCTTCCACAATCTTGTTTGCATCTGTATCGACTGTGAACATAATCTGGCAGCCTGCTCCGCAATACGCGCAGGTTGTCTGGACTTGTTTTAAAGCCATACTTGTTCCCTCCTAACATAAAAATATATGATGTCTGTTATCCCTGAGATAACTGCTTCTGCATTTTCATATGCAAAAGCTGATGAATCCTCGTTTATATTTTAACATTGTTAATTTTTATTTACAAGAATCCAGCCCTATTTTTTTGTACAAAACAGCCAAATTATTTTTTCTTTAACCTTAATCTTTGTTAGTTTGAACTATTTTTATCAGAATTTCTGCGCATTTCTCTGTTTCATGGAAGCCAAACACCGGAACTCCCGGAATTTTAAGCTCTGTGTCTGTCACAAGTCCCAGCAAAGTATCCGGCCGGCAGACACTTTTATGGGAAACTTCTCCTCTCACCAGCTCAAACTTGGGATAATCAGAATCCTTCATCCCCTCCAGAAGAATGATATCCGCCTCCGGAAAAAATTCTGCCAGCTCCTCCGCCCGGACATCCTGCTGCTGTTTCACCACCTGCCACTGTCCGGAGGAAAAAATACAGGTTCCGTAAGCGCCTGCCTGACGCATCCGGTAAGTGTCCGTTCCCTCCCGGTCCGCCTGAAATTCATGACCGTCATGCTTGATCACAGCCACCCGGTATCCCTGTCCGGCAAGTTCGGAAATCAGCTTTTCCATAAAAGTAGTCTTGCCGGAATTTTTTACTCCGCTGACTGCTGCAATAAAAGGCTTTCCCGTTCTTTTTACAGCATCCATACAGCCACCTGCTCTCCGGCTTTTACATTTTCCCTGCCCGCCGGGATATCCAGAAGGCAGTTGCAGCCCCGCAAAGTTCCGATTGCGCCTGAAGAAAAAATCCCCTGTGGAAAAGAAACCTTCCCATTCGTATACACAGCCCTCACAAACCTGCGGACTTTACATCTTTTTTCAAAGTCCACTTCCATGATCCCTCTTCTCATTTCCATGGCAAAGGCAGGATCTCCGGTCATAGCTTCCAGCGCAGGGCGCAAAAGCAGTTCCAGATTTGCCATGGCGCCAAAGGGATTTCCGGACAGGGAAAGGATCAGGGTCTTCCCATATACGGAAAAAATAGTAGGGGTCCCGGGCTGAAGCCGGATCCTCCAGAATATTTTTTCTGCTCCGAGAATTTCCAGAGCTCCGTGTAAAATATCTTTTTTTCCTACAGAAACACCGCCGGTGGTAACAATGATATCCGCATCCTCTGTCGCTTTTTTCAGTTCTGCTGCCAGACCTGCCTCACTGTCTGCACAATGAGACACTGATTCCGGCTTCACTCCAAGCTCACGAAGCCGGGAAGAAACCATCATCCCATTGGAATCATAGATTTTTCCCGGTTTCAGAGGATTTCCCGGCTGGCAGAGTTCATCTCCTGTGGTAAGCACGCGGATCACCGGTTTCCGGTAAACAGCCACCTCTGTACGCCCGATACCGGACAGGATCCCCTGCTCTGCAAAAGTAATTCTGGAACCTTTTGCCAGAAGAAGCGAATTCTTTTTATAATCTTCGCCCTGAAAACAATAATTATCCCATGGTTTCTGACTTTTATTAACTTTTACAGTTTCTTCCCCGTAGTCTGCATCCTCCTGCTTTACCGCAGTATCTGCCCCTTCCGGAAAAGGAGCTCCTGTCATGATCCGGTATGCTTCTCCCGGTTTTATGGAAAAAGCCCCTCCATTATCTCCTGCATAAATGCAGCCTGCCACCTTCAGAACCGCAGGATTTCCCCTGACCGCTCCCCGGATATCCTCAGAGCGCACCGCATACCCGTCTACCGGTGATCTTGGAAACGGAGGATTGTCCAGCTCTGCATAAATATCCTCTGCAAGACAAAATCCATTGGCTTCCTCCACCTTTACTTTTTTTGTATCTGTAATCCTGTCTGCCCGTTTCAGAATTTCTTCCAGGGCATTTTCCAGCAAAATTCCCTCAATCATTTCACCTTCCCCTTTTCCATGTATGCTAAAAGCTCCCTATAATCTTCCGGAGTATTGATATTTCTCATCTTCCATTCCTCTGCGGATGTCCGGAAGGTATCGAATCCCCATGTATCAAGAATCCGAAACACCGGAGCAGAAGCCTTCTCTATCTGTTCTCCAATACAATCAGCCATGCAGACGGGATAAATCCCCATCAAAGGCTCTGTCCGTTCTCCGTGAACAAGCAGAAGAGGTTTCCCGGCGCTGCTTCCCTCTCTTCTGTCCCCAAAGCTTCTGAATTCTCCGGGAGCCCCTTCCCCTAAGCTGTCCTCATGAACCAAAAGCAGCTCCTCCAGCATTTCCACCGGAAGCTGGGGCACATCCACCGGAAGCACCAGACAATAAGGTGTGTCCATGGCTTTCATACAGGCATGGATTCCTCCTAATGGCCCCCGTTCCCGGTAAATATCCGAAACCACATGAATATGCAGGCTGCTTTTTACTTCTCCATTCCGGAAAATGTCCTTTCCCCCATCGTGACCGGATACATAAACCTCCCGGATTCTCAGCCTGTCCGCCTTTTTTATCTGACAGGACAAAAAACTTTCTCCGTCCATAAGAAGCTCTGCCTTGTCTTCTCCCATCCGGCTGCTTTTTCCGCCGGCCAGAAGAAGAAGAGAATAGCGTTCTGCCCTGTTTGTTTTCTGTTTTTCTTCCACTGTATTACATCACCTTTGCTTATGACTCTGTGTATTCCGTTTGTCTGTCCATACACAAACCCTGTTCATCTTTCCAGTATAAATCTTTTTTTCAGGCATGTATACAGATAATTTCTGTTTTTAAGATTATTCTCCAAAACAAACAAGCGGTCAGCCTTTAAAGACTAACCGCCATCCGTTTTCGACTGTTTCTCACATTTAAATGCAGCCCAGTAAATTTCTCCGTATTTGTGACAATAACAGGATGATTGCCTGCTGTGACCGGATGAATTTATTCTCCGCAGTAACATTCAATCGCCCGGCAAACAAATTCCGCTGTTCCGCAGCCTCCTGCTTTATCAATGTTTTCTGTAAACCTTTGATCTTCCACATACATTCTGCCAAGTTCCGCAAGTACCTTTTCTGAACAGGTATAATAATTATCTGTAATAAAGCTCTGGAGCTTTTTTACCAGCTGCTGTGCCCGGGCAGAATCAGGCTCTCCTGTACGAATTTCTCCAAATTCTGTAAATATATCCATCATCTGCATCATCGCAGCCTGATATCCCCCTGCATTTCTGTCCTTTGTTTTTTGTTCATATTCCTGATATTCTGCTGTTTTTCCCCAGGCTGCTTTTGCCTCTTTTTTATACTCCTGTATTTTAGTGGTGTCAAATGCTGAAAAATCCATATTTCTTTCTCCGTTCTTCTTTATTCCACAGGCAAGAGCGATCAGATTTTCAAGACGCTGCTTTTTCAGTATAAGAACCTCGATCTGCTGCTCCAGGGCTTTCTGTCTGTCAAAACCGGGCGCATCCATAATCTGTTTAATGTCCTTAAGCGAAAATTCCAGTTCGCGAAATAACAGGATCTGCTGTAATTTTTCCAGCGCGCTATTATCATACAGCCTGTATCCTGCCGCCGTATGTTCTACTGGCTTTAACAGCCCTATTTTATCATAATACTGTAAAGTACGGATACTTACACCGGTCAGACGGCTTACTTCATTTACTGTCATCATCTTTCTGTTCCTCCTGTGTGGTAATTACAGAATAAACTATTACGCGGCGTCAGAGTCAAGGGGTTTATTTAAGATTTATATTCTGTTTCGACAATAAATGACCTTTCATTTCTCCTGTACTTTCAATATCACCGGCAAACACCACTGATATTCCTCAACAACATTCCAGCAGTTATAATGTCCTTCACCCTCTCCTGTCTTCTGCATTTTTACGAAGTCCCATCCACAGCGTAATAAAAAACACTGTAAATACCAGCATTCCCACGGTCGTGGACTCCTGGGCAAACTTTGTTGTCAGATTCAGCTTTGCCTGTTCTGTGCCAACCTGCTGAACTGCGCCTGAAAACCGTTCCAGAGCCCAGTCTGTTTTCAGAAGGTAATAGTAGATCATTCCAATATAAACCGCAAGATCGCCTGCTATGATCCCCCCATACACATGTAAGGATTTTTTCCATGAAAAAATTTTCTTTTTTGCCACAAAATAATATAAAAACACCATCACGCCACTGCCAAAAATCAGCAGTTCCAGTTCCATAACAAACACTGAAATCACAGCATTTCCGCTGTTCATATTGATTATTATCTACTCTGTAAGAACATCGGCAGCTGTTTTTATCAAAGCTGCTGCCCCTCCGAACAGCCCCGCCTGAAGGATCACCTTAAAATAACTGTCAACATTTTCCATATACTCTCTTATTGCCACATAGAGGCTTCCTGCATAAAGAAGCCACCATACAAATGAAATAAAAAATGATTCGTCAAAATATCCCCAGACCATGTAGGGGATACGCACAGTCACTCTGGAAAACACACCGAAAAATATGGTTGCCGTTACAGCAATTACAGCATCTCTGCTTCTACTCATAGCATTCCCTCCCGGACTTTATTTTTGTATGTTTACTGCTCTGCTTCTTCCATTTCTCTGACCAGATAATCAAATCCTGTTCTATAGTCTTTTTCTCTGTATACCGCAACACCTCCGGCCTCTAATTTCTGTAAAACTTCCTCCTGTTTTTTATCTTTTGGTTCATAAACAATTAATTTCAGGGAAGGAAGCTCTGCCAAAACCTCCAGATTCTCCACAGAAACCTCGTACAGATTTACTGCTTCCAGTTTTCTCAGTTCAGACAAGACAAAAATATCAGTAAAGGGATTATAAGCCAAATCTAAAATACGAAGATTTTTCATATTTCTCAGCCCACGGATATTTTTGATAATGTTATAATTAATATCCAGTTCTTCTATCTGCCTGCATTCTGAAAGAAAGTCCAGATCTTCAAAATAATCAAAATATGTCAGGCTTAATTTTCTCAGCTTTTTCAGCTGCGGAAGCGTTTCCTCCAGCATATTTGTAATTCCTCCTCTGTACTTCTGAAATTCTTCCTTTTCCTCATCTGTCATACTGCCTGTGTCATACGTCAGATGCAGTTCTTCCAGGTTTGGAAATAATTTCAAATCTTCCAGCGTCTCAAAACGCCCGGAAGTGTCTGTTACATAAAAGCTTTTGATCCGGTCTGCTTCTTCCTTCAGCACGCTTCCTCTTCCTGAATCCAGAAGATAAAGCGTCTGTATTTCCATATTTTTATCCTGGAATTTTACGCATTTACTGTCATACCAGAAACGCAATGCCAGAAGACCTGTTACCAGGATAATCAGACCAATGGAACAATACGTTGTTTGTTTCTTCACCAGCTCTCCTCTCGAATTTTAATCCGCTGTATATTTTCTGAATTTTTATTTTATATGATTATATCATCCAAAAATTCATCTGTCATTATTTATTTTCCAGATTGTTATTGAACCTAAAATGCAAAAATTTCCACTTCGTATAGCAGAATTTATCTTGCACAAATGGGTTTTCGTTTATCATACGAAAAATTCCTCACCATTTCTGCCTTGATCATCCTGTACCAAAATCCCAGGACATACACAAACAGGCTGCCATATCTCTGTGAACCAGAGCCGGCAGCCTGCTTTTTTTTAATATGATTTGCCAATATTTACTTCTTTGTGATGAATCCTTTTGCTTTCAGAGTCTCTGCGCAGAGAACAGCTCCGCCTGCAGCGCCTCTTACTGTATTGTGGGACAGACCTACAAATTTGTAATCGTATACGGTATCCTCACGGAGACGTCCAATGGAAACTCCCATTCCGTTCTCATAATTTACATCCTCTGTTACCTGAGGACGGTTGTCTTCCTCAAGGTACTGGATAAAGTGCTTCGGTGCGCTTGGAAGCTCAAGCTCCTGAGGAACGCCGCTGAAGTTTTTAAGGGCTTCGATCAACTGCTCTTTCGTAGGTTTCTTGCGGAATTTTACAAAAACAGCTGCTGTATGGCCGTTCAATACCGGTACACGGATGCACTGGCAGGTGATCACCGGTTCCTGAGCAGGAACGATCACACCATCCTCAATTTTGCCCCACAGTCTCAGCGGCTCTTTCTCGCTCTTCTCTTCCTCGCCGCCGATGTACGGAATAATGTTGTGTTCCATTTCCGGCCAGTCCTTAAAGGTTTTTCCGGCGCCGGAAATTGCCTGATATGTAGTAGCCACTACTTCATATGGCTCAAATTCTTTCCATGCAGTAAGAACCGGAGCATAGCTCTGAATGGAGCAGTTTGGTTTTACTGCGATAAAGCCCCTTGTTGTACCAAGACGTTTCTTCTGGAATTCGATTACGTCAAAGTGTTCAGGGTTGATTTCCGGAACAACCATCGGAACGTCCGGTGTCCAGCGGTGAGCGCTGTTGTTGGAAACAACCGGAGTTTCTGTTTTTGCGTACTCTTCCTCAATAGCCTTAATCTCGTCCTTGGACATATCTACAGCAGAGAAAACAAAGTCAACAGTTGCTGCAACCTTCTCTACCTCATTTACATTCATTACAACAATATTTTTTACTGCTTCCGGCATCGGAGTATCCATTTTCCATCTTCCGCCTACAGCCTCTTCATAGGTCTTGCCTGCGCTTCTCGGGCTTGCTGCAAGTGTAACAACCTCAAACCACGGATGATTTTCCAGAAGAGAAATAAATCTCTGTCCTACCATTCCGGTAGCTCCTAAAATACCGACTCTCAGTTTCTCGCTCATAATAATCGCTCTCCTCGCTTTATGTCTTTGTATTGCATACATTTGTCGTTCTTGTAAATACTATAACACTTTTTGGAAAAATGCAAGTGTTTTTTCTTATGTATCAATGATTTTGAAGATATTCCTGATTAGCTCTGATCACCTGTTCCATCACCTCTGAACCGGGCGCGCCGTAGGTGCAGCGTTTTTCCACACAGGTTTTCATGCTGATGGCTTCATAGATGTCTTTTTCAAAAACAGGGCTGATCTCCTGATAAGCTTCAAGAGGCAGCTCATCCAGAGAAATTCCCCGGTCAATACAGGTCAGTACCAGCCGTCCCACAATACCGTGAGCATCGCGGAAAGGAACACCGTGATTTACAAGATAGTCCGCTGCGTCTGTAGCATTTGTAAATCCGTTCTTTGCGCTGGCTTCCATGACATCCTTACGAAATTCCATGGTGGACACCATTCCTGTAAACAGGGCAAGACAGCCTTTTACCGTATCAATGGCATCAAAGGTCAGCTCCTTGTCCTCCTGCATGTCTTTATTGTAGGCCAGAGGAATCCCCTTCATGGTTGTGAGAACAGACATCAGCGCGCCGTACACACGGCCTGTTTTTCCGCGGAGAAGCTCCGCAATATCAGGATTCTTTTTCTGAGGCATAATACTGCTGCCTGTGCTGTATGCATCGTCAATTTCCACAAAACGGTACTCATTGGAGTTCCAGAGGATGATCTCCTCAGAAAAACGGCTGAGATGCATCATCACTGTAGACAGAGCAGACAGAAGCTCGATCACATAATCCCGGTCTGACACAGAATCCATGCTGTTTCTTGTAGGCTCATCAAAGCCCAGAAGCTCTGCTGTATATTCCCGGTCAAGAGGATAAGTGGTTCCTGCCAGCGCTCCCGCTCCGAGAGGACAGGTGTTCATTCTTTTTCGGATATCTGCCATGCGGCTTCTGTCTCTCCGGAACATCTCAAAATATGCTCCCACATGATGAGCCAGAGTTACCGGCTGCGCTTTCTGTAAATGAGTAAAGCCCGGCATGTAGGTATGGATATTCTCTTCCATGATCTTCTGAAGAGCCACAAGAAGCTCTTTTAAAAGACCGTCAATAGCGTCAATTTCATCTCTTGTATACAGCTTCATATCCAGAGCCACCTGATCGTTGCGGCTTCTTCCGGTGTGAAGCTTTTTGCCCGGATCACCGATCCTGTCAATCAGATTTGCTTCCACAAAGCTGTGGATATCCTCATACTCGGAAGTGATCTCAAGCTTCCCGGATTTTACATCTTCCAGGATTCCTTCCAGACCTTCCAGGATCTGATCCCGCTCTTTTTCTGTGAGGATTCCCTGCTTTGCCAGCATTTTTACATGAGCCCTGCTTCCTCTGATATCCTGCTCATAAAACTTCTGATCAAAAGAAATCGAAGCATTAAAGTTATAAACAAGCTGATCCGTTTCCTTTGTAAAACGGCCTCCCCATAACTGTGCCATAATAATTACTCCTCATTTCTGTATAATATTAATAATTAACCATTCAGCAACTGCTTTCCCGCATCAAATAACGCCCTGCATTCACAGTGTTTCCGGCTGATTGCTACCAGTATATCACACTTTTTCCAAAAATCAAACAAAAAGAATATTTTTTGCATATTTATTCATTTCTGTCTCTTTTTGAAAATACACAGCCACAATAATCCTGACGGTACAGATGATGTTCTCCGGACAGCTCAATGGAACGCTTGTAGCCGTTTTTTTTCTTGAAATCAGAAGGAAGATGGGCCACTCCGTAAATCTCTGCCAGCTCTTCTCCGATTTCATTTATTTTAGGCGCATTTTTCAGAGGACTGATGGACAAAGTGGTTGTAAAATAATCATAACCGCCTTCCTTTGCCAGCTTCGCCGCCTCCTCCATGCGGAGACGATAACAGCGAAAACACCGCTCTCCTCCTTCGGGAACCTGCTCCAGCCCTTTTGCCATCCGGAAAAAGATCTGAGGATCATAGGTTCCCTCAACCAGCTTTACCGGATGAATAAAATTCATTTCTCCGATCATGCGGCGGATCTCCTCCACCCTTTTTTCGTACTCCTCCTTTGGAGAAATATTTGGATTATAAAAAAAGACTGTGATCTCAAAATATTTGGACAGATATTCCAGTACATAGCTGGAGCAGGGCGCACAGCAGCTGTGAAGAAACAGCCGGGGCACCTTGTTTTCTTTTTCAAAACCAGTGATCAGAGCGTCCAGCTCTCTCTGATAATTTCTGTTGTTCATGTAAAGTTCTTTACTCCTTATAAATCAGTTAAATTTTCAGCAGACAACAGCAGCACCTTCCACAAAAGCCGTTTTGTTCTGCCGTTGATATCCCTCTTTCTTATGGGTCATATTTTATCCCTTTTTACAGGCAGCGTCAACAAAAACAACTGCTTGAGTTTCCGTAGTTTTATCCACAGCCCTCCTAT
>NZ_HF998999.1:0-20690 GCF_000433815.1 Blautia sp. CAG:257 | reverse complement strand
CTCTCGCTGACAGCTTGTTTACTTTACCACATCTTCAATCGGTTGTCAACAAGTTTTTTCATTTTTTTATTTTTCCTTAAATCAGGAAAAATAAAAGCCCGCTTCTTTTTTGAAGCGGACTTTAGTATAGCACCCATATCCTTCTAAGTCAAGGACTTTCTTTATGTTCTATAAAAAAAGTTGCTAAAATTCTCACTTTTCGCAGCAGCTTGAGCAAACACATTCCAAATCACCTGCGATAATGGCATTTTATCCTGAACAGATTCACTTTTTCAGGTTACATTCCATAAAAAATACTCATGAACACATTTACAAAAATATCATATTCATACAGCACATTGAGAAAGGCATCCTTTTCAATAAGCGCAAGAGCCTCTTTTCCTATAGATGTACTGCATAAAATCGTCAGTACAAGAAAAGCGATCCACACAAACAGCACGCCTTTAACCGCTCCTACAAGTCCTCCGGCCAGTTTGTTTGCACTTTTCAGCACAGGCAGTCCGGCAAGAAGATTTAATACCCAGGTGCCAAGACGCAGGATCACCGAGGCCAGCAGATAAGAAACAAAAAAGGACAGTCCATTTACAATCATCCTTGCCAGGGCTTCTGAAATATATTCCCCAAATGAATCCACTGCAAGATAGGTATATACCTCCGCTGTATTATTTGATTCAAGTCCTTTCTGCAAAAGTTCCGGTAATTCCAGTCCCTCAATAAAGCCTGTCTGCTCTTCAGCTCCCGGCGATGTCAGTTCCTGTTTTTTCTGAGATTCCACAAAGCTCTGACAGCTTTCCTGTATTTTTTCATACACAGGTGTGTTTTCCATAAAAAACTCATTAACATAAGGATTAATCGCCCATGATACCGCAAGAGCCAGGAACACAAAAAAGAAGGACACAATTTCTCTTATAAAGCCTCTCCTGAAGCCTTTATAAGCTGTCAGCAGAAGAATTCCTGCCACTACGATTCCCAACCAGGTCAATGCCCTCATCCCCCTTTAACTGAATTTGATCACATTAACCCCGCTGTCAAGCACCAGCAGATAACGATTCCAGCCGATTTTAATAAAATTGTTAATACTTCCGTCTACTGTACCGCTGTACTTTTCCACGCCTCTGCTGTTCATTACACAGATCTGGGAATCATTATAAAGCAGAATGTTTCCTCCGCTTATTTTTATAGTGGTATAGGGAATGTTAAAATCCTTTGTAAACCGGAGGCTTCCGTTAATGGAATATACCTTCATGGTATACTGCTTGTCTTTATTTCCGTTTTTAAACACCATGCCTATGGTGTCGTCATCACAGAACGTACTTACAATTTCTTTGTCCACCTTCTCTGTAACGCTTTCCTTTGGAATCTGACGTCCTTTATATACGGTGAATCCGTCTTCCCGAAGCGCAACAGACCGTTCTGCATCAAAATATCTGATTTCCGGAATTACAACTCCCTCATATGTATAGCCGCTTACAATTCTGTCATCTTCATTTTGTCCTACATCGCCAAAATTATAAAAGGCCACATAACTGGTTGTGTCGCTTCCGTCTATAAACTGATATGTCACCATCATAATCTCGCCGTTATCCGAAACCGCCACATCCATGGGATATCCGGGATCTTCCACATGTGTCTGGTTCTCTGCTATCAGGCTTCCATCCGAATCATAATAATTGATCCATGTGGAATCTCCTCCATCCAATATGGCTGCAACAAGACCGTTGGACGATATCCTGGCCTTGACAATGCTGTATGAGGTTGTAACACTTCCCACTTCTCCGTCTTTGTCAAAGATCTTCATGGATGTTCCGTCAACATCTGCGATCACTGCCCAGTCACCTCTGATATCAGCCACAGGATTCTGCATTTCATACAGACTGCTCCAGTATGCATCCATCTCACTGTTTACCAGCGCCGCTCCATCCGGGCTGTATCTCAGGATTTTTCCTGACATCACTTCATACTTTGTGGAAACAATATCCTCCTGTTCACTTGTCTGAATGATATCATAAGTGCGGTAGCTCCTCTTTTCTATAAAAAGTACCAGTCCCACTGCCGCTGCCGCTACCACCGCTACAGTAAGAACTGTTTTTTTCATTGCTGCAATTTTATGCATGGAAAGCTGTCTTCTATATCCTTCTTCACTTCCCACATCCTGGGACAGCTTCCCATTCTGAGCCATCATTTTGGCTCTCTTTCGTTTTTTTCTCCATTTCTGAAATATATTGGACATACTAAACCTTGCCTTTCGGGTCCTCTCTCTGTTCTTTTCACTGACATATGAGAAGTCTCTCCGTTACTGCTCACTTTGTTCACAGCAACGCCTCTGCTCTCTTCTCATATGTCACATTATAGCAAACTTCTCAGGGCAATACAATTATTTGTCCGGGATAAATGGTCTCGCTTTCAGACATGTTGTTCACACGGCATATTTCAGCAACCGCTTCCATGCTTCCATATTTTTCCACACTGATCTGATACAAAGTATCTCCGGGACGTATAATATATGTTGTGCCCCCGGCTGATGCTTCCTCTGACTGTGTATTATTTTCAGTCTCTGTTACTTTTTCCGAATCCGGGTTTCCGGCAGTATCCCGGGACTCACGGACTCTTCTTTCTGCCTTTCTCATGTCTGATTCTTCTCTGTAAATTGCCCGATCCTCCTCTGACAGCTCAGACTTGACATTTTCGTTGGAGGTTTCCTCATCTGTTTCAGCAGCTTCCGAAGGCACAGTTTCCTTCTCATCTTTTTTCATTTCCGCTGTATTTCCCGAGGCATTTTCTTGTGTCCCATTTTTTCTCGCAGAAAAATCTTCTGTTTTCTCTCTGCTTTCCCCGGATTTTTCACCGTCATTTACTTCTTTTTCACTCGTATCTGCTCTCTCTGTTCTGACCGATGTGACCTCCGCTTTCTCCTTTATCTCTTCCGGAAATTCCGAAGGCCCCGTCTCGATCACAGATGCAGCCATTTCCGCCTTTACATCTGCCTGCTGCAAAGACTGATAATTCTGATAAAACTTCATTCCTGCTGCCACAACAGCCAGAGCAAGACAGGCTGTAGCCGCATATGAAAAAACAGAGGTCCGTTCTTCCGTTTCCTCCGTCTGTTTTTCCTCTGCGCTCTTCTTTTTTTGTATGATTCTCCGAAATGCTTTTACTGCCTCATCCGGAACCTCTTCCTGCCTGTCCGTTGTTCCTTCCGGATTTTTTTCCAGCATATACGACTGCATCTGCGGATTCTTTTCATAGTAAAGATAATATCCGTTCTGCTTTACAAGGAAACTGTTTTCGTACCGAAAAAACACCTCTTCCCGTTCCGCCGGATCCATCAGCATCAGAACCTTTTCTCCTCCGCCAAAATGTTTCAGATGCACCCGTTTCAAAAGCTCTGTGGCTTCCAGAGGTATCGATCTCTGAGAAAAAAACCATCCCACAATCTCCTGACCCTCAAAATATTTTTCTGTTTCTTCCTGTATTTTTTTCCACATTTTTTCTGTAAACTCAATATGCTCAGCCGAAATATCCTCTGCCTCCACATCCAGAGCCCCTCTGATAAACATATAGGTGATTCCTGAAGCCCACTTTGTTTCCCCGGTCAAAACCGCCAGACATTTCTTCTCTTCCCCGTTTATGTCCCCTGCCCCGGCAGTTCTTCCAAGAAAGGTATACACATAGTCTTCCATGTAAATTCGGTAATCCTCACTGGCCTGACCTATCTGACGTATATTCTTTGGCACAGAAAATATACTCTCGTTGCCCTTTGCCTCCTGTTTCTCATCTTTATAGATGACTTCTATCATGATATATCACCCCTTCGGGTACAAGAATAGCATATAAAAAATGCGGATTTTAGCAGAATGTAAGATGCCTGTCTCATAATTTAACGACATATTCCGCACATGCATAATTTGTTCCACAGACGGATACAATAAATCAGGACAAACACTGCGAGGAAAATCTATGACTTTTTATATTGACGCAAATAAAACCGGAGCCGCCAGAGAAATCTCTTCTCTTCTAAAAAACTGCATCCTTCACCACAGAAAAAACTGGAAGGAGCTTGTATTTCTGTGTATCGGCACAGACCGCCTCACCGGAGACTGCCTTGGTCCCTATGTAGGCCAGCAGCTTCTCTGCAATGCATCCGAAAAAGTTCATGTATACGGAACTCTTTCTCATCCTGTACACGCCCTGAACCTTACCAGCGCAAGCCAGGACATCTGCTTCAGCCATCCGGAAGCTCTTGTGATTGCAATCGACGCTTCTCTTGGACAAAAAAAGCACCTGGGTTACGTAACCATCGGAGACGGCGCGCTTTACCCGGGTGCTGCGGTTCAGAAAGAGCTGCCCCCTGTAGGGGACATCCATGTAACCGGAATCGTAAATACAGCCGGATTACTGGAGCAGCTTACTCTCCAGACAACCCGGCTGTCTACTGTCATTCATCTGGCTGACAAGATCACTCAGGGAATCCTGGCAATGATCCCGTCTGCCATGCACGAATCATATTTTATACAAAAGCTTTGATCTGTTTATAAATGCCTTCTCCATCCAGACCGTATTTCTCAAGAAGAGCAACAGCCGGGCCGGACTCGCCGAACACATCATTGACACCGATACGCTTAACCGGAACCGGCGCTTTTTCGGACAGACATTCGCAGACTGCGCCGCCAAGTCCGCCGATCACAGAATGTTCCTCAACTGTGACCACTTTTCCGGTTTCTTTTGCTGCCGCAACGATCAGCTCCTCATCAAGAGGCTTGATTGTATGGATATTGATAACCTTTGCTTCAATTCCATCTGCAGCAAGCTTTTCTGCTGCTTCCAGTGATGCTGCAACACAGAGACCGTTTGCAACGATCGTCAGATCTTTTCCTTCACGGAGAACAATACCTTTGCCAAGCTCAAATTTATAATCCGGTCTGTCATTGATCACCGGAACTGCAAGACGGCCAAAGCGCATATACACTGGTCCCACATGCTCGTAGGCAGCTTTTACCATAGCTCTTGCCTCAATATCATCAGACGGGGAAGCAACAACCATTCCCGGAATACTTCTCATCAGGGCAAAATCCTCACAGCACTGATGAGTTGCGCCGTCCTCACCTACGGAAATTCCGCCGTGAGTTGCGCCGATCTTTACATTCAGCTTCGGATAGCCTACAGAGTTGCGCACCTGCTCAAATGCACGTCCTGCCGCAAACATGGCAAAAGTGCTGACAAAAGGAACTTTGCCTGTAGAAGCAAGTCCGGCTCCGATACCTACCATATTGCACTCTGCGATACCACAGTCAATATGACGCTCCGGAAATTCTTTTTTGAACATTGCAGTCTGGGTGGCTGCAGCAAGGTCAGCATCCAGAACAATAAGATCCTCATGTTCTTTTCCAAGTTCCACCAGAGCAGCGCCATAGCTTGCTCTTGTAGCGATTTTCTTTACATCTGACATAATGCTTCACCTGCCTTTTCTAAATCTTCCATTGCCTGAGCGTATTCGTCATCATTCGGAGCTTTTCCATGCCATCCTGCCTGGTTCTCCATGAAAGAAACACCTTTGCCCTTCACTGTTTTCATGATAATCGCAACCGGCATTCCCTTTACAGTTCTTGCCTCATCGAAAGCTGCTTTCAGCTGGTCCATATCGTTTCCGTCTTCCACATTGATCACATGGAAATTGAATGCTTCAAACTTCTTGTCAATCGGGTACGGAGAGCATACGTCATCTACCTTACCGTCAATCTGAAGTCCATTGTTGTCAACGATCACAACAAGGTTGTCCAGGTTTCTGTGGCCCGCAAACATGGCAGCCTCCCAGACCTGGCCTTCCTGGATCTCTCCGTCTCCAAGAAGAGTGTATACTCTGTAGGAATCATTGCTTAATTTTGCAGAAAGAGCCATGCCCACTGCCGCAGAGATTCCCTGTCCCAGAGATCCGCTTGACATATCAACGCCCGGAATATGCTTCATATCCGGATGTCCCTGAAGATAGGAACCAAGATGACGGAGAGTCTTTAAATCTTCCTTCGGGAAGTAGCCTCTCTCAGCCAGTACAGAATACAGTCCCGGAGCTGTGTGTCCTTTGGAAAGAACAAAACGGTCGCGGTCTGCCTTTTTCGGCTCCTTGGGGTCAATGTTCAGTTCTTCAAAATACAGATATGTGAATAAATCTGCTGCAGAAAGTGATCCGCCCGGATGGCCGGCTTTTGCAGCATGGACTGCTGTAACGATGTCTTTGCGGACTTCGTTTGCAATCTTCTGAAGTTCTAATTTGTTCATGATATTCTCCTTTTGTCTTTATAAAGAAACTGACATCTTCTGCTAAAAAACGCATTTGTACCCACACAGGGCTATTTCCTGTCCAGCCGGATCCACACGCCATATTCGTCTTATTCAGTATCAGTTTCTTTAAATCAAATTCTCACCAAACTCATACAGCGCCTTTGGCCTGCATTCGTTGAGATTCTATTTGTCACCAAAAACAGCTCTGTAATCTTCCTGGAATTTTACGATTCCCGCATCAGTCAGAGGATGATGAAGCATCTGCTCCAGAACCTTATACGGAACAGTGGCGATATCAGCTCCTGCAAGCGCACATTCTGTTACATGTACAGGATGGCGCACACTTGCACAGATGATTTCTGTATCAAGACCTGCAACCTCAAACATCTGAACGATCTGACGGATCAGCTCCAGTCCGTCTGTGGAAATATCATCCAGTCTTCCAAGGAACGGAGAAACATAGGTTGCTCCGGCTCTTGCTGCCAGAAGCGCCTGATTTGCAGTAAAGATCAGAGTTACATTTGTTTTGATGCCTTCTTTTGAAAGAACCTTAACAGCCTTCAGTCCTTCCCCTGTCATCGGAATCTTAACCACCATATTCGGGTGGATCTTTGCGATCTCCCGGCCTTCAGCTATCATTCCTTCCGCATCTGTAGTAGTTGCTTTTACTTCTCCGCTGATCGGTCCGTCTACGATAGATGTGATTTCTTTGATAACCTCATTAAAATCTCTTCCCTCTTTTGCGATCAGAGACGGATTTGTGGTAACACCACAGATAATTCCCATGTCATTTGCCTTACGGATATCCTCTACATTTGCTGTGTCAATAAAAAATTTCATTCTTTTTCCCTCCTGAGTTCTGCCGTCAATTTTACCGACGGATCACGTTCTTTATGGCTTCATTATAGCAAAAACTCCCAATGGGTCAAGGCAGACGATTTTTATTAATAATTTTTTTGTTAATATTTTCTTATTTTATTAATAACTTTTCAGGATATCAGTCCTTTATAAAAAAAGTCTTTTGCAAAAATCCCTTTTTTCTTCTGCGCTGAATTGAAACAGCTAAAAATTATTAATAATAATTTTTAACAGGATATTTATTTTTTTATTCTGGCATATGCCGTGGTTTTTCGTGCGATCAGCTTGGGCGTATACTCGATATTATACAGACTTGTTGGTTGAAGTCCGGTATAAAACTGATCGTTAGTAGTAATTTTTCGGATAATGATATCGCAGGCATCTCTGCCCTTCAATGCCACAAAATGGTCTATGGTAGTCAGAGACAGCCTTCTGATTCCGGAATAAAAAATATTGTCACAGCCGATCACAGATACATCTTTTGGTACATGGATCCTGGATTTTTCCAGCGCGTCAATGGCTCCAATAGCCATCATATCATTCTGTCCGGCAATGGCAGTAAAATATTTTCCCTCTTTCAGAAGCTCCATAGTCAGCTGATATCCCATGGCATATTCTGAATCCATTCTGGGAAGGGTACGGTCCACAGACTCATCTGCAGCCTTGATCAGCACATGGCCTTTCAGCCCTTCTCTTTCAAACTCTTTTACAAAACCGTCTATCCTTCTGGAACGCTGCCACTGCCGTTTTGTCAGAGGAGGCGTTATAAAAGCAACATCCCTGTGTCCCAGATCCAGAAGATGGCGGGCCATCAGCCTTCCCACCATAGTATTATCCTGATTAATGGCGTCCACAGTGGTTGTTTTTTCTTTATTACTGATAATAACAAGAGGAACCTCCCTTGCCATTTCCTCAACCTTTTTCTGAAAATCCGGATGTGGGTTGCAGGTATAGATGATTCCCTGAGGCTGCATAGTTCGGATCATTCGCAGATATTTTTCTTCCAGAACAGCATCTCTCTGCGTATTACAGATAAAAACACCATACCCCTTCTCATTTGCCACAGCCTCGATGCCCTGAAGCAGAAGCACATAATAAGGACTGGTCAAAGTGGGACAAAACACCACGATCAGCTTTTCTTTTTTGTTGTCTCCTGTTTTTCTCCTTCTGGGAAGCTCATAGCCCAGCTCTCTGGCAGCCTGTTCTACCCGCTCCACTGTTTCCGCTGAAAAAGACACATTATTTCTGCGGTTCAGGATCATGGAAACCGTTGCCTGAGAAACTCCTGCTCTTTCCGCCACCTGAGAAGAAGTTATTTTCTTTTTTCCCACTGTTTTTCACTCTTTCTCTGCAGATATCTCCGGGGCTCCGGATCAGAGCTCCACTCTTCCCTCCAGAGCCCGCAGAAGCGTCACCTCATCAATATATTCCAGATCGCCGCCTACCGGAACCCCACTGGCGATCCGGCTGACTTTAATGCCCGTAGGCTTGATCAGCTTGCTGATATACATTGCCGTAGTTTCCCCTTCCAGACTTGAATTGGTGGCAATGATCACTTCCTTTACATCCTTCTGGAGTCTCTGCATCAGCTCCTTCAGACGGATATCATCCGGCCCGATGCCGAGCATGGGAGAAATCGCCCCGTGAAGCACATGGTAAACGCCGTCGTACTTTCCTGTTTTCTCATAAGCGGCCAGATCCCTTGTATTTTCCACCACCATGATCGTTGTCGGATCTCTGCGCGGATTGCTGCAGATGGGACAAAGCTCCTGGTCCGTCAGTGTACAGCAGTTTTTGCAGTAACGGACCTTTTCCCTGGCTCCTGTAATGGAAGAAGTAAGCTGCTCCACCTGATCCTTGGGCATATTCATAATATGGAAAGCAAGTCTCTGAGCAGACTTGGCCCCAATGCCCGGAAGATGTGAAAGCTGCTCGATCAGCTTATTAATATGTGTGCTGTAATATTCCATCAGAAAGGAAGGCCTCCGCCCAGGCCCCCAAGACCTCCTGTAAGTTTGGACATTACAGCGCTGGATTCCTCATCCACTTTGCGGAGAGCTTCATTGGTAGCTGCTACGATCAGATCCTCCAGCATTTCAATATCATCCGGATCTACCACTTCCTCAGAAAGCGTTACCTTTTTGATCTCGCGTTTACCGGAAATGGTTACCTCTACCGCTCCGCCGCCTGCTGCCGCAGTAAACTCTTTTTCTTCCAGAGCTTTCTGATTCTCTTCCATCTGACGCTGCATTTTCTGCGCCTGCTTCATTAAATTATTCATGTTTCCCGGCATTCCCATACCCGGAAAACCTCCGCGTTTTGCCATGTTTATATCCTCCTGACTTTCATTACAAAAATATCTACGCTCTCTACTATATTTTATTGTTCCCACTGTGTCAATATGTTTGCGGTCTTACAGCGCCCAACCGGCTATTGACCGGAAAGCCCCTCCGGTTCCTCCTCAATGATCACGTCCATATGAATATTTTCTCTGATCGCCTGATCTACCGTGATTTTTGAAAGATTGGTCTGCTGATGATCCTCAGCCACCAGCATGTGAAGCTCCACACTTTTTCCTGTCTGCCGTTCAATAATCTCTTTCAGCTCCCGGCATGCGTCAGAATCGTCCGGATAGTTTCTTCCCAGAGGAGTCTGAAACTCCACATACAGAACAGGCTCTCCTGTTTCTCCATTATATTTTGGTATGGATTTCAGCAGGGCCTGTTTAAAGGCTGCCGTAGTCTGTCCCACGATCACCTTCCATCCTGCCACAATCTTCTGCAGATCTTCCGGAGCTGCTTTCTGCGGTTTTTTCTGTTCCGGAGCAGCGCTTTGATTTCCTTCGCCAACGTTTCCCGAAGCCTGCTGAACGATCACCTGCTGCACAGGAGTCTCATCCATTCTCTGTTCCAGAACACGAATACGGTCCAGCACAGAATCCAGGTTTGTTTCCATTGCAGGACGGCAGAGCTTGATCAGTGCGATCTCCACCAGAACTCTTTTCTGGGTGGCAAAGCGAATCTGATTGGAAAGCTCTGAAAAAATACGGATATACCGCATAAGAGTGTCCACGTCTGTCATTTCGCTTTCTTCTTTCAGAAGCTTCAGATTTTCTGAGGACACATCAATGGCATCCTCAGGATTTTCCGAAGTTTTTACCAGAAGAAGATTTCGCATATACCAGGTAAAATCTCCCACAAACTGGCTCAGTTCCCGGCCGCCTGTGATCAGCTCCTCCAGAATGTGAATAGAGCCTGTCACATCTCCGGAAAGCACTTTCCTGAGAAGCTGACTGAACACTTCTGTATCCACTGCCCCCAGAACTTCCAGAACCTTATCATAAGTTAAGGTCTGTCCAAGATAAAAGGCAATACACTGATCCAGAAGGCTAAGAGCATCTCGCATGGAGCCGTCTCCTGCCTTTGCCACATAGCGCACTGCTTTTTCCTCCGCCTCCACGCCTTCTGCCTCCAGAAGCTCTGTCAGCCGGGCAGCGATGGTGTCAATGGTAATTCTGTGAAAATCATACCTCTGACATCTGGAAAGTATGGTAATAGGAATCTTGTGGGCTTCTGTTGTGGCAAGAATAAAAATCACATAGGAAGGCGGCTCCTCAAGGGTTTTCAGCAGTGCGTTAAAAGCGCCTGTGGAAAGCATGTGAACCTCGTCAATAATGTAAACCTTATAATTGCCCTCTGTGGGACGGTAGGTTACTTCCTCACGGATCTCACGGATATTGTCCACACCATTGTTGGAAGCGGCATCGATCTCAATCACATTCATGGACGTTCCGGCCTGGATCGCCCTGCACATCTCACACTCATTACAGGGACTTCCGTTTACCGGATTCCGGCAGTTGACTGCCTTTGCAAGGATCTTTGCCACTGTTGTTTTACCGGTTCCCCTTGTTCCGCAAAACAGATAGGCATGACCGATACGGTTCGCCTTGATCTGGTTTGTCAGGGTTGTCACAATATGATCCTGCCCTTTTACATCATCAAAATTATCGGGCCTGAATTTACGGTACAGGGCAGTATAGCTCATAAGTCATTCTCCTCTCCTGATGCCCCGGGGCATGAAAAGGATGCTGCAGAATACCTCAGCGCAGTCTGCAGCACCCTTCATTGCTATCCTGTATATCTGTTACATAAGCTGTCAGTCGCCAAAGCTGATTCCAATCTGTTTGGCAGCCTTAACCGTCTGATCTTTCGGTGAAACCATTTTCAGTTTACCTGCACATTCTGCCAGAGGAACGCGTTTGATCTTGCCGTTTACAACACCGATCATAATTCCGTACTCCTCGTCCAGAATGGCTTCTGCTGCTCCGGCGCCGATCCTTGTGGAAAGAACACGGTCATAAGGACAGGGCTGTCCGCCTCTCTGAATATGTCCCGGAACAGTTACCCGGACCTCACTGCCGATTTCCTTAAAGATCTCATCAGCAATCTCATAGGAAACTGACGGATATTTCCTGGCTCTGGCCTCCAGCTTTTCTTTATATTTCTTTTTGGGCAGCTTGGCGTCTTCCTTGGAAATAGCTCCCTCGGCAACTGCAAGGATCGTAAACCTCTTGCCCGCTTTATTTCTTTTCTGAATGGCTTCTGTTACCTTCTTAATATCATATGGAATCTCCGGGATCAGAATAATATCTGCTCCGCCGGCCAGTCCTGCGTGAAGCGTCAGACTTCCCACTTTATGTCCCATGATCTCCACAATAAACACCCGTCCATGAGAGGTTGCTGTTGTATGGATGCAGTCAATGGCATTGGTGGCAATCTCCACGGCGCTCTGAAATCCGAAGGTCATATCTGTGCCGAAAATATCATTGTCAATGGTCTTTGGAAGATGAATCACATTCAGCCCTTCTTCTCTCAGAAGGTTTGCTGTTTTCTGGGTTCCGTTTCCTCCCAGGATCACCAGACAGTCAAGACACAGCTTATAATAAGTCTGCTTCATTGCCTCTACCTTGTCCAGGCCCTTTTCATCCGGAACTCTCATCAGTTTAAAAGGCTGGCGTGAGGTTCCCAGAATCGTTCCTCCCTGTGTCAGGATTCCGGAAAAATCCTTTGCAGTCAGCATGCGGTATTTACCGTAGATCAGACCTTTATATCCATCGTCAAATCCATAAACCTCCAGATCATCCACAGCATTGGACAGAGCCTTTACAACACCCCGCATGGTAGCGTTCAATGCCTGGCAGTCTCCGCCGCTTGTCAGCAATCCAATTCTTTTAATCATAATAGACACACCCCGCTTCTTTTGGTAATTGAATTGTTACTGTTCACCCCGTTCCCAGTAACTATAGTTCTTTATCATTATATAATATCCGGGGCCCACTTGACAAGACTCCAAAAATCGTCTATACTTAAATTCCGCGCAGCCGGGGAGTTAGCGGTGCCCTGTACCTGCAATCCGCTACAGCAGGGGTGATGCCAATCTGAGGCTTGTATTTTGCAGAGCTGCCCTTTATAAGCGGCGCTGACGTCTGGGTCTCACGCAACAGGAATCCGTGAACCGTGTCAGGGCAGGAATGCAGCAGCACTAAGCGGACGCTCTTGTGTGCCGTGAGGGTGCCTGGGCCGAGCTGGCTGTAAAGGTAACGTCTGTGAGTACATTTCGAGGTGCGGCGCGCGTAAAAAAATGAATATTTTAAGGAGTTCCATGCAGATTGCAGGAACTCCTTTTTTTGTGTTTGCCAGTTTCCCATTTACCGGCAGATGTCTGCCACCACTTTATTGATCAGCTTTCCGTCAGCCTTTCCTTTCAGATCGCCCATCACAGCCTTCATGATCTGGCCTTTGTTTTTTGTTGCAAGAACTTCTGCAAATTTATCCTCCAGATACCCGCGGATTTCTTCCTCGCTCATCTGCTGAGGCGCGTATTTTGCAATGACGTCATATCTTGCCTGATACTCTGATCTGAGGTCTTCTCTGTTCTCCGGACAGGTATCCAGCTGCTCTTTTACTGTTTTCAGTTCCTTAAGGATTACGCGGTCTACCAGCTCTTCCGGAATATCATCCCGGCATCCCTCGTCGATTGCCACCTTTTTTGCCGCCGCAATCAGGGAAGAAACCGCTTCTTTTGTCACCTTATCTTTTGCTTTCATAGCTGCTACCATGTCTTTTCTTAAAGTTTCTAACTGCATTGCAAATTCCTCCTTAAATCTTATTGTTATAGTTTTCCCGGATTTCTCCGTTGTCTTACGATAGAACAATACTCATTCCGTATATCTTTTTCCTCTGCCTTTATAAAAACCGCTTCAGCTTTTTTCTTCTTTTTTCAGCTTCTTCTCCTGACGCAGTTCCCGAAAAAATTCCGAAAGCATAGAAGAGCACTCCTCCTGCAGAATCCCTTTTGTAATTTTTACCTTATGGTTAAAGCCCTCCACTTCCAGAAGGTTCAGAACCGATCCTGCGCAGCCTGCCTTTGGATTCATACTTCCGATCACAACCTCATCGATTCTCGACTGGACAAGAGCTCCTGCGCACATCTGGCATGGCTCCAGAGTCACATACATGGTGCATCCCTCAAGTCTCCAGTCCCCAAGCTTTTTGCTTGCTTTTCTGATGGCATTCAGTTCTGCATGGGAAAGAGTATTTTTATCTGTATTTCTCCGGTTGTATCCTCTGGCAATGATTTTTCCATCTGATACAATTACACATCCGATAGGAACCTCTTTCAGAGCCCAGGCTTTTTTTGCCTGCCGGATGGCTTCTTTCATAAAACGTTCTTCTTCTGTCACTTAAGCCGCTCCTCTCCTGGTTAATGATAGATCAAAATACGTTATACAATAATTCTGCAGGAACAAAAACATAACTCTCTTTTTCTGTGTTTATTATAGTAAATGGTCATTGCAAAATCAATGTGAAAAATCTAAAATAAAAGAGCAGGTCCTTCTATTATTCATTGTTGATTTCAGAATCGGAGGTTCTTTAATGAAAATATATGGTTTAAATAAAACGACTCTTCTTGACTATCCCGGACGGGTGGCAGCCACAATTTTTCTGGGAGGGTGTAATTTCCGCTGTCCTTTCTGCCAGAACAGCGGTCTGGTGCTGAACCCTTCCTCACAACCGGAACTTTCTGTTGAAGAAGTTCTGTCCTTTTTAAAAAAACGCCGGGGAATCCTGGAAGGTGTGTGTGTCACTGGCGGTGAACCTACTCTTTCCCCTGATCTTCCTGAATTTCTGGCTGAAATCCGCGCTCTTGGATATCCCATAAAGCTGGACACCAACGGTACACGCCCCGATCTTCTGAAAACACTTGCCGGGGAAGGACTGATTCAGATGGCTGCCGTAGATATTAAGGCCTGTCCTGCTAATTATCCTTCACTTTGCGGGCTCCTTCACCCTGATCTTGATGCCATTAAAGAAACTGTTGATTTTCTCATAAACGGAACCCTGGACTACGAATTTCGTACAACCGTGGTAAAAGAGCTTCATTCCGAACAGGATTTTGTCGCTATCGGAAAATGGCTTTCCGGAGCAAAAGCCTATTATCTCCAGGCATACAGAGACTCAGAAGAAGTTCTGCAGCCTGGATTCAGCAGCTTCTCTTATAAGGAGCTGGAACATTTCCGCCAGATTCTGATGCAGACCATTCCTTTAGTAGAACTTCGGGGGATTGATTAAACGGTACCAGTATCCGCCTCTGCTTTTAGGAAGCTGAATCTGTCTGCTTTCTTTAAAATATGGGAAACCAAACATATTTGACATAAATCGCTCCTGCTGATCATAGCCTCCAGGCACTCCCAGTATGTAATGTCCGGAACTGTTTTTTCCTATCAGCAAATGGCCGAAATTATAAAATCCGTACTGCAGAAAGCGATTATTCCGAAGTGCACAGTCTCTGGGATGAAAATGACAGAGATCTGCCGGCTGTATTTTGCGGCAGTGGCAGATCTCTCCATCACCAAAAGCATTGAACGGCTCTCCGAAAGAAAGCGATTTCTCTTTTGCTTTGGTCATCTCCTGATTGCAGGCAGCTACTGATTGAGATGTCAGATACTCTGTATGAATGTCATCCCCTTCTGCCGTTATCGTCTCCTGTTTTAAATTATTTTCTGATGCATCAGGATTTTTTTCACTTGTTTTATCCTTCTGCGCCTCCTCCTGTACTTCTTCTGCAGTTTTTATTCCCATATTCTGAGATATCTGACAGGCATTGTCTTCCTGCGGCTGACTTTCCACTGATTCCACCCCGGCTCTGATGCCCGAATTTCCCATTTTCTTATAAATGTTATTCTCTTCCTCTGATTTTACTGTATTTTTTGTTTCCAAATTCCGGTGGATCTCTGAGATATCGTTTTCTTCTGATTGATTTTTCTGTTTTCTTTCCGTAATTTTATTTTCTGAATCTTTCTTCAGCTCAGCATTTATCTCTTCCTGCTGGTTTCTCTGTATTTTTTCTTCCGATGCAGTTTCCGGATCATGCATTTCCCTGCAATTATGATCATCTTTCATTAAGGGGTTCTGCATTTCTTCCTCAGATTTTGTTTCCCCAAAAACATGCTCCTCTTCTGATTTCACTTCTTCAGTAGGCTCTTCTGATGATTCTCTGTTAATGGTACTGTTTTGCGGATCAATTTCTTTATCTGAGCTTTTATTCTCTGTTTTTTCTTCCTTTACTCTGCGGAAATTCTCCGGACGAATAGGTTTATCATCCCATTCTGTCCCAAAAAACGCCCCGTTTTCCGTAAGAAGGATCATTCCCCCCATATTCTCCAAGGTCATGGCGCTTCCGCCCATATGATTCCGTTCAGTCTCCAGAATGCAGTCAGCCCTGCTGTCTTCTGTCATGCAGGATCCCAGCAGCACTCCATCCAGCAGCCCTGTCTTACGGGTGAATCCAAAGATTTCGCACTTTACATCAGGAGTAAGGCCCGGACAAAGAATATGCGCCTCCATTCTGCATACCTGTTCCTTTGCCTCCACCCGGATAAACCCGCAGTTCCTTCCTTTTTTTCCTTTTTGATATTCATATACATATGCAACAAAACGCCGATATCCACTCAAAGGATTTCCTCCTGGCCTCTCATTTCATTAATGTATATGTATTTTATACAAAAAAAGACCCTGCCCCTTAACTTCATCCAGTTCTGCGCCATCTGGAAATTTATCTGCCAATGTGCATGACATTTCCATTGTTTTTTCAGCTATAATGGTCTTACTTGGTTTCATCGGCACAAAAACACGCTGAAGACATTGCCTTTTTCCGGGTCGTATTCCCCTTTCATATAGCCCCGCTGGCCTCTTATGATCTCACGGGCAAGATACAGGCCAAGACCTACTCCCTCCTGATCTTCCGCGTTCTTTCCACGGTAAAATCTCTGAAATACTCTGGCAAATTCTTCCCGCTCCACCTTTGTTCCATGGCTGCATACATTGATCCGAATATACATTTCATATTCCAGAAGCTCCACAAGAATCACGCTTCCCGGATCACTGTATTTCACAGCATTGTCCAGAAGATTAAAAAACACCTCCTCCGTCCATCTGCGATCCAGACAGGCTTTCAGCTTCTGATCTCCCTTAAGCCGGATATCATTTCCGTGCTGCTCCGCCTTTAACGCTGCCTGATCCACGGCCTCCAGGATCACCGGAAGCACCGGCTGAATCTCCGGTTTCAGGGAAATAATCCCTGTTTCCATACGGGAGATTTTGGCAAAGCCTTCTCCCAGCCAGCTCAGTTTCCGGGCCTGACGATCCAGATTATCTGCAAAATGTCGGTATTCCTCCGTTGTCAGAGAATCTTCTCTTAAAAATTCACTGTACATTTTAATATTTGCAATGGGCGTATTGATCTGATGCACCAGGTCGCTGACCGAGCTGCTGATCTGATCCCTGAGCAGCTTTTCTCTTTCCTCCTGCGCTCTGTGGATCTCATAAAGACGCCCTGCCTGGGACTGAAATTTGCCAGGCAGGGTATCTTCATTCTCGGAAAAATATTTTACTTCCCGTCCCAATATCAGCTGCTCCATCATATCATCCATCTGAGCCATTGTTTTATCTGCCATCTTTTCCATTTTTTTGTATTTATATACCAGAAAAACAAGGGCTGCAGTCAGAAGACAGATGATAACAAAAAGCAGCACAGTCACTGTGTCTCTCATATCCGGTCACTCCATTTGTATCCAATGCCAAAAACTGTCCTGATGTGATCCGGTTCCTGAGGATTGTCCTCTATTTTTCCCCTTAGTCTCCGCACGTTTACATTCAGTGTTTTTTCATCCACATAATTCTCATAGGTATCCCACACCATAGCCAGCAGCTGTTCTCTTGTGAGCACCTGATTCCGGTGAGCCAGAAAGGCTTCCAGAAGACGGATTTCCGTGGCAGTCAGTTTTACCTCCTGCCCGTTCTTTCTCAGCTGTTTTCCATCAAAGTCATAGGCCAGCGCACCGGAATAATAAAATCTGCTGTCTGTATTTTCCGCTCGTTTCAGAAGCACTTCAATCCTCCGAAGCAGCACAGCCATGGAAAATGGCTTTGTCACGTAGTCGTCGCACCCTGCGTCAAATCCCTGCAGCATATCCGCCTCTGTATCCCGGGCGGTCAGAAGCAATACCGGAACCGTATTACTCTGCCGGATGTGTTTCAAAAACATTCTCCCGTCCCCATCCGGCAGGTTGATGTCCAGAATTACCAGACTTACCGGCTGATTCATATAGCCTGACGCTTCCTCTATATTTTTTGCGCTGTATACCAGATATTCCTTTTTTCGGAGAGCATAGACAATGCCCTCATTCAGCATGGTATCGTCCTCTACCAGCAAAATTTTTGTATCCATTGTTTTCTCCTGTCCAAAGAGCACAGCCAGCTCCTCGTTTTCCGCACATTCTTCACAATACTGTGTTTATCTTACTCAATTTCCCTCAATCTTTCAACAATAGATTTTTTGTTCAGTACCTTGACCAGCAGCCAGGTCATAAAAATGCAGATCATAATAACCAGAAGCATAAGAACAGCAGCCGATGTCAGGAACAATCCCGGATTAAATCCCGTAAACAGGGCATGCTGCGTTACAAGATAGGACATAATACTGCCGGACAGGAGCATAAGAGCCACAGATACACTCATAAATTTCAGTGTATCTTTCAGAAGCATTGCCCACAGCTGCCTCTTTGTCATGCCAATGGACTGCATTGCAGCCAGCTCTATCTTTCTGGAAAACACATCCGAAGTGATTGTATTGACCAGATTGGAAACTCCTATGATCCCCAGAAGTCCTGCCAGCAGAAAACCGATCAGCTGGAACGTCTGTTTCTGAGTTTCCATCTGCACTCTGGTCATATATCGGGACTCCATCTTCAGCTGAGGATTGTATTCCGCAGCCATAAGACTGTTGATCTGCTGATTCTGTTCCTCTGTAATCTCCTCCTCCGTATCGATCTGAATGTTACTGATCCTCTGGTCATAATCCGGGTACAGATTTTTAAACAGAATGTCGGATAAAATAATATTTCCGCTTCTAATATCACTGGTTCCGAACATACTCCGCTTTTCGCACACTGCCAGAACTGTCATTTCTTTTTCAGAATAATTTCCCTGATTATCATAAAATCCAATGATTGCTGCATCTCCTGGGTGTACGCTGTCCTTAAAATCTCTTCCCATGACTTCCTGACTGTCCGGAGCTAACCATATAATGCCTTCTCCTGCAGCAAATTTATCTACATCCACAGTTCCCTCAAAAGCACCATCACATGCAAGTTCCTGCTGGATCAGCTCTGCAGGAATCCCTTTTACACTCAGCCTCCAGCGATTATTCTTTGCCTGTTCCTGAAGCTCCATATCTCCATAGGTACTCATAAATTTATCACTGTTTGCAAAAAATTCCATTTCATTTTTTAACGGACCGTCCAGAGATACTTCTGCCTGAGACGGCAGATAAAGTCTGCCCACTGTTGTTTCCTCATAATCCGGCATCATTCTTGCCTGATACACTACATTCACATCCGTCACAAAAGGAAGGTCTGCAATTTTATCCGGCAGCTCTTCTGAAACAGGCTGATAGGGCTCTTCCAGGCTCCAGCCTGATCCCTCATGAATAATCCGCGCATCATTCATATTATAGCGCTCCACCATATGATCTACGGAAAATCCCAGAGCCGCATTACAGGAAACCAGAAAGATCATTCCGCTTAACGCAAAGGAAAGAATGGTAAACAGATTTTTCTTCTTTTTTGGGGCAAATCTAGCCGCCTCTACCGGAGAGATGCGGCAGGCCAGCTTCAGAGACTTCAATGCGCTGATATATACAGTAAACCAGGAAAATCCGGCTCCCAGAATAAAGATCACCAGAACATTGGGCGCTTTATAAAACATGGCATACATGGTCTGCGCCATCACTCCCGGACCGATCAGATTTCCCACAATATAGCCAAGAACGATTCCGATCAGGATGCCAATTACTGCCAGACGCCGGATCTGCTGCATCAGCACAGTCTTCAGCTGCCTTGCTGTAGTTCCAATAGTTTTCATCATGCCAAACCAGCGGATATCAGAGGATACAGAAATATAAAATACATTGTAGATCAGGAAATAACCGCTTAAAATAATAAATAACACAAACAGCACTGCCGGTCCTACACTGAACAGCATATTGCTCATACTGTTAGTATTCTTTGTTCCGATTCCGGTTCCCCCTGCCAGATCGCAGGCTTCCTGCAGTTTATCCATAACATCTGTTTTCAGAAGAAGAGGATTCAGGTTGTTCAGCTTCACATAAATCTTCTGAGGGATTTTTTCCATTGCAGGATTATACTGACCGATAAATTCAGGTGCTGTATAAATCTCATCATAAATCTCACTGATATTGATCAGAGGATTTTTATAGTATCCGGTAACAGTAAATGTTATTGGCGTTTCCGCCATTTCCTCATCTGTGCCGATCATCACCAGAAGCTCCAGCTGACTGCCCACAATCCTTTCAAGCCCCAGATGTTCTGCCATGGTATCAGAAATCACGATTTCATTTGCATTCTGTGCAAATCTGCCTTCAGCCAGCTCTACAAAATTGTGTTCAAAATATGCCTCATCCGGCGCCAGAAGCCGCACGTCCATTCCCGAAAACTCCTGATTGTGAAGTCCGGCTCTGCTGCATTCCCTTGCCATGTCCGCCCACTGGATCTGCGGCAGCTCCTTAAGCTTATCCCGTGTTTCCTCCGTGCCGTTGATATTGCCTTCACAGCCCGGACCGGGAGCGGATTCTCCATAATTACTGATGGTAGAAATCATACTGATCCCCACTGTCCACACTGCTGTGATCAGAAGAGTAGTCAGAGCAATGGCCAGAATGGCAATACGGTTTCTGCTTTTATGAGAGGTGTAATTATCCTTTGCCAGCTCCTTTAATACTTCCTTATTAGTATTCTGAAACATGGATATCACCTCCCACTACCCTTCCGTCCTCCAGATGGATGATGCGGTCTGCCAGCTGGGCAATTTCCTCATTATGGGTAATCATAATAATTGTCTGGTTAAACTCCCTGTTGGTCATCTGCAAAAGTCCTATCACCTCCGCGCTGGTTCTGGAATCAAGATTTCCTGTAGGTT
>NZ_HF998998.1:0-15099 GCF_000433815.1 Blautia sp. CAG:257 | reverse complement strand
AATAATGCAGTAGAAGTAGTAGTAAGAGAAAAAGAATATCAGAGAGACGTTACAATTAACTATGTAGACGAGGAAGGAAAACTGATAGCAAACTCCGAGATCAAACTTGATATGGAAGCAACATATTTTAGCACAGCTATGGTTCAGGACATGGTACCAGAAGGTTGGATGCTTGCAAACATAGGTGATGTTCCGGTAGAGAAGGACAGTACAGCAACAGTAGTTATAAGAAAATTATAAGAAGATAGAAAGAATGTAAGCACATATAAAAATCGGGGCTCATTAAAGAGCCCCGATTTTTTTCATGTGTTCCTTTAAATTTTTTTCATAGCCCATATCACTTAATTCGTAGAAATGTTCATCCTGTATTTCAGAAGGAAGATATTGCTGTTTAACATAGTGGTTCGGGTAATTGTGAGCATACTGATAACCGATTCCTTTGCCAAGCTTTTCGTGACCGCCGTAGTGAGCGTCCTGAAGATGAACCGGCACAGTGGTCCGTGTTTTTTTTACGGAGTCCATGGCAGCGGCGATTGCGTTTACTGCGGAATTGCTCTTGGGAGCGCAGGCCATATAGGCGGCTGCCTGGGAGAGGATAATCTGAGATTCCGGCATACCAACCCGTTCAACAGCCTGTGCGGCCGCAGCAGCTACACAGATTGCCTGAGGATCTGCATTTCCGATGTCCTCAGATGCAAGTATCATGATTCTCCTGGCAATAAATTTGACGTCTTCGCCTGCATAAAGCATTTTTGCCAGATAGTATACAGCTGCATCCGGATCAGAGCCGCGCATACTTTTTATAAAAGCAGAAATAATGTCGTAGTGATTATCGCCCTTTTTGTCATACTGGATCACCCTCTTCTGGATACATTCAGAGGCAACGTCAAGAGTCAGATGAATAAGTCCGTCCGGGCTTTTGGGAGTGGTAAGGATTCCAAGCTCTACTGCATTCAGCGCGCTTCTTGCATCGCCGCCTGCCATATCCGCAAGAAATTCCACAGCATCCTGCTCGATAACAGCTCCGTAATTTCCCATGCCTCTGTCGCAGTCATTTACAGCCCGGAGGATCAAAGTCTGAATATCCTGATTGCTCAGAGCCTTCAGCTCAAAGATAATGGAGCGGGACAAAAGAGCGCTGTTTACTTCAAAATAAGGATTTTCTGTAGTTGCGCCGATCAGGATGATTGTTCCATCTTCCACAAAAGGAAGAAGATAATCCTGTTGTCCTTTATTAAAGCGATGTATCTCGTCAATAAAAAGAATCGTCTTTTTGCCATACATTCCAAGATTATCCTGGGCTTCTTTTACAACAGCCTCCATATCTTTTTTTCCGGCCACAGTTGCATTGATCTGAGTAAAATTAGCGCTGGTAGTATTGGCAATTACTTTAGCCAGCGTTGTTTTGCCTGTTCCGGGAGGACCGTAAAAGATAACAGAGGTCAGTTTATCAGCCTTAATGGCGCGGTACAGCAGCTTGTCCTTTCCTACAATATGTTCCTGTCCTACGACCTCTTCCAGGGAAGTGGGGCGGAGACGGGAGGCAAGAGGAGATTCTCTGTCCAGTGTTTTTGATTTTGCATATTCAAATAAATCCATAATAATCACTCCATTTTAAAAGTATGATCTGGTTTTGTGTAATGACTGTTATCCTTGGAAACATCAGAAAGATTTTTAAAATTTACGGTTTACAAAGGGCTTCAGAGCATCTGCAGAGCGGTTTAAGACCAGCTCTTCCGGGAAATCAAGCTCTTCAAGAAGGCTGCGCACACTTTCAAACTCATTGATGGCGCTGTCAAAATGAGCGTCGCTGCTCATAACAACAGGAACCTGATATTTCATGCATAATTTCAGCATTTCTGTATCATTTTCTTTGGCGCCCTGGCGAAAGCAGGAGGGTTCCAGGGAATGATTGTTCAGTTCAAGAACTTTGCCGTGTTCTTTTGCTCCCTGAACAAGAGCCGGATAATCAATTTCATACCGTCCGTCATCCGGATGACCGATAATATTTACGTAGGGATTTTTCATAACATTCAGGTATGCTTCTGTGTTTTCATCCCTTGAACCAGGCTTCATGCAGGGAATATGAAGGCTGGCGATCACAACGTCCATATTTCTGAGTTCTTTTTCCCCAAGATCCACCTGTCCGTCCGGACTGAGAATATTAAGCTCAGTCCCCAGAAGCAGACGAATGCCGTGAAGTTCTCTGGGGACAACCTTCAGGTTATGAAAATAAAAGTTATGGCAGGTTCCGGGCATGGCTGGAGCATGTTCTGTAATTCCAAGAATCTCAAGACCTTTTCCCGCAGCGGCGGCAGCCATCTCGTGAATGGTGCAGTAAGCATGACCGCTGGCAACTGTATGTGTATGAAGATCAAGAACAGATTCGTATTTCATAAAAACCTCCGTTTTCAGCTTTATTTCTTTGTGTCATCTTTTATTATACTCCATTTTGCATCATTTGAGGATACCTGTATTTCTCTGTTTTTTCCGTCAAAAAGCACTTGCCTATCATGTGCTAAAGTGTTAAAATGTGTTATGCAGTAATAGGACAGTGATTTAAAGGAGCAGAGAATATGGGTAAAAAAATCAGAACAGAAGAGGTGGATCACCTATTTGAAGCGATTCTTTGTTTAAAAGATAAGGAAGAATGTTATACGTTTTTTGAGGATGTATGTACGATCAACGAACTTCTTTCTTTATCACAGCGTTTTGAGGTAGCAAAAATGCTGACAGATAAACGGACATATCTGGATATTTCGGAAAAAACAGGCGCATCTACAGCTACTATCAGCCGTGTAAACCGTTCTTTAAATTACGGAAATGACGGATATGAAATGGTTTTTTCCAGAATGAGAGAAAAGGAAGTTCAGAAAGAGGGTTCCGAAAAAACAGAATAATACACAGATTAAAAAGAGCAGAGGATACGGACATTACCGCATCTCTGCTCTTTTTTCTTATGAAGGGGTATCTTGCGTTTGAGTTTTTGTGGTCATATACTGGTATACGTCTGCGGAAATACTCTTTATGGTTTCGGCAGATGCTGCGGAATCTTTCAGGTTGCTGGACAGAAGGCAGATCACATAAGGTTTTTTGTTATCCAGCACAATTGCCATATGATTTTCAAGGGCATTTTGCTGAGAAGCTGCCATACCTGCCGTCTCTGTCTGGCCGGAAAGTCCCGGGAGGATTTTTGCATTTTCCGTCTGCTGCTTCAGGAGAGAGAGTATTTCTGAGGAAGCGCTGCTGTTTACTAATGTCTGATTATAGATTTCAGAAAGAAGGCGGCAGCAGTCTGAGGCGCTGGTGGTATTGTTTTTTTCTGAGCTGTCTGCGGTAAGTGGCGCTTCCAGTCTGGTGGATGTAAATCCATGGTCCTGGCAGAACTGGTTTACAGCAGCAGCGCCTGATTTAAAATCTCCGCTTCCCAGAAGGGCAACAAGCTCATTGGCGGCGTCACTGTCATTGGATGTGATCATCTTTTGGAGAAGGGGCTTCAGAGTATTCTGGTAATCGGAAGCTGAATCTGAGGCAGGATCCGGATAAACCAGTTTTTCATATACAGCGCCCATGATATAAGCACGGATCAGTCCGGAAGCCTGCATGGCTTCGTCCGCATGGATGGTACTGTAATCGTCAGTTACAGGATCCATAACAGCAATTGCCCAGCTTTCGCCTGACTTTTCCAAAGGAGAAGTGTACTGAGTCTGAAGTTTTTCCGTAAGCTGGCCAAGGTGCTGACCTCTGGCTGCTGTCAGTGGTTCTACAATACTGAAATATTCGTCAATTCCGTCTGCAATCCCGGCCACCATTGCCGGATGGTTGGCAGTATTGGTAATATAAAGATCATCATTCTGATTGCTCATAAATCCCATTTCAAGAATAGCCACAGGGACAGTGCTCCAGTTGGTTCCCGTCATATTATCAGAGGAGATGATGCCCTGATTTCCCAGACCTGTAGCAGCGCAGTAGTGGTTGATGATACAGGAAGCAAGGGTGTTGCTTTTTTCTATGATGTCTGAGGACAGATACTGGTTGGCAGAAGTGGGGGCCATGGTCAGGGCTCCGGCAGCAGAGCTGCTTCCTGCGCTGTTTGCATGAATACGCACTGTAATGTCAGCATTTTGCTCAGTAGCCAGTTCCGCCCGTTCTTTGTTGCTGATAGCGGTTTCGTGATCGGTTCTTGTCATAATTACCCGGTATCCTCTGTCAGTAAGCTCCTGTTGTAAAAGAAGAGAGACCTGCAGGTTGACCTCATATTCCGGGACGCCGGAGAAGTTTCCCTGTGTGCCGGAGGTTGCCTTTGCCTTAGTCTCACTGGAACCGGGAGCCACAGGCTCCGGAGCGCTCATATCAACAGAAGGTCCCTGATGTCCGGGATCTATCACCACAGTAAAATCACCGCTTACGGAGGCCGGAGAAGCAGCCGTATTGGCGGCATCCCAGTCGATTCCGGAGACGTTTTCCTCAGTGGGGGAATCAGTAAAGGTATCGGAGCTGTCGTCTTTCTGGGAAGAGGGCGGTCCTATCACAGCCTGTCCTTCTTCGCTTTCGTAAGAAGCGCCCAGAGCGGTAACCGGGAAGGTCAGTATAAGAAATCCGGCGGAAAGAATTTTTAGTATTTTTTTCATATAAATCCTCCTGAAAATAATGATGTATTTCATATAAAAATTGAAAAGCGGTTATTGAACATAGATTTTACAGAATCCTGTTTCTTATATGATAAGCTATAATAAACAATTTGAAAAGAAAAAAATACTTGCAAGACTTTTAGATTAAAATTATAATGATAATACATGAAAAAAACTGCAAAAATACCATGTAAAATATGCATATTGCACAGACGAAAAGGTTGGGTGCAGAGGAAGGGATGAAAAAGTTACATGAATGGAAAAAAGGCAGGCATGCTGACTCTGGCTTTTCTGATAATCGCAGGACAGTCTTCCTGCGGAACAGACAAGGTTCAGCAGACAGAAGAGAAAGTACAGGAAGCTGCAGAGGCGCCTGCAGAGGAACAGGAAGAGACACAGCCGGAAATTACTCCGGGAGAAATGCAGGGGCCTCAGCCGGGAGCAGAGGAACAGGAAAATTCAGAACCACAGGGAGATCCGGATCATCATCCGGAGCCGCCGCCTGAGGAGGAGATACAGAATGGCACAGGGGACGGAGCGCTTTCACCTCCGTCAGAGGCTTCATCAGGAAGCGTGTTCGGAGGAACTCCGTCTGCAGGAGCAGTAACAGATGAAGCGCTTTCCGGGCTGCTTTCCAGTCTGGCGTTTCCTGCCAATAATGGAAGCTGGTCTGCATATGTATGTAATATTTCAGCAAATACAGAGGGAAGTGTCAATGAACACAGAATGCAGGCTGCCAGCCTGATCAAGCTTTATATTATGGGAGCTGTTTATGAGAATTATGATAATCTGGCAGCGCAGTATGGGCAGGGAAATGTGGACAGCAATCTTCGTTCCATGATCACCGTCAGTGACAATGATGCGGCAAATAATCTTACCGGATATCTGGGAGGAGGAGACGCTGCTGCGGGAATGAATGTTGTTAATGAGTACTGCAGTGTAAATGGATACAGCAATACGCACATGGGAAGACTTTTGCTGCACAGCAATGAACTGGATGATAATTATACATCTCCTGCAGACTGCGGACATTTTCTCAAAAAGATTTATGACGGATGGAAGTCAGGAGATTCGAATGCAGCAGCACAGTTTGATCTTCTGGCAGCTCAGGAGAGAAGAAATAAGATCCCGGCCCAGATGCCGGCAGGCGTCAGTGTGGCAAATAAAACAGGGGAGCTTGCAGATGTGGAAAACGATGCGGGAATTATTTACAATACACAGAATGATCTGATTCTTGTGTTCATGTCAGAGCAGCTTTCAGAAGCAGGTTCTGCCCAGAGTGCCATAGCGGCGCTGAGCCGGCAGATTTACGACTATTATCAGCAGTAGGAAAGGCAGCAGGGGAAGTCGTTTACAGGGATTGAAACAGCAAAGGAGCTGATTCACATAATACTCTAAAAAGGAGGACAATGATATGAGTAGGAAATGGAAAGAGTTTTCAGGAATTGCCCTTTTGAAATGGGCGGCGCTATTTGCAGTGGCATTTGTGCTGTCTCTGCCTGTAACAGCAGAGACCGGATTTGCGGCAAATAATTACACAGTAACAGTTGCCTCAGGCTACCTTGCTCTGAGAAATGCCAAAGCCTACGATTCATCCAATGAGATCGGAGAGCTGTATACCGGGGATACTGTGGATGTAACCGATTCAAGCGGAGCTACTTACTGGACTGTTTATTCTCCAAAGCATGGTAAAACAGGATATGTGAACAGAGCATATCTGGCAAATTCATCAGGCTCCAGAACAGTAAAGGTAGACAGCGGCTATCTTGCCCTTAGAAACGACAAAGCCTATGACAGCAAAAATGAGGTGGGCAAGCTGTATACCGGAGATACCGTACAGATTGCCAACACAAATGATGACACTTACTGGCTGGTATATGCTCCGGGACTTGGCAAGGGAGGATATGTAAATAAAAATTATCTTCAGGGTACCTCTTCCGGTACTTCAGGACAGACAAGAACAGTCAGTGTAAGCAAAGGATATCTTGCCCTGAGAAATGCCAAAGCCTATGATTCATCCAATGAGATCGGAGAACTGTATACCGGGGATACTGTACAGCTGATCGATACCAGCGATTCTACCTACTGGTATGTATATTCTCCGAAGCATGGCAAAAACGGATTTGTAAACAAGAATTATCTGACAGGAGGCTCTTCTTCATCAGGAACAGTTACAAAAACAGTCAGTGTAAGCAAGGGTTATCTTGCCCTGAGAAGCGCCAAAGCCTATGACGCTTCCAATGAGATCGGAGAATTGTATACCGGCGATACCGTACAGGTAACAGATACCAGCGATTCTACCTATTGGTATGTATATTCTCCAAAGCTTGGAAAAAGCGGATATGTAAATAAAGATTATCTTTACTGATAAAAAGGAAATTCACTGAAAGGTAAAGACAGACACAAAAAAGGGGGCTTGAAAAAGCCCCCTTTGTATCATCGGTTATCCGGATCAATGTTTATTTTTTGATTTTTTGCTTTTGGTAAATTCTTCATTGTTCTCATCCCGCAGTTCATCTACAAGCTGCTCGATGAGCATTTTTTTTGTGTACACATCAAAGCTCAGAAGACAGATAAAGGAAAAAAGCTTCAGAAATCTGCGGTCTTCTTCAGGCGCTGATTCAAAAGTAGCTTCAGCGGTATGGTAGCGTTTTACCAGATCTTCTTTCAGAAGCTCTACCTGGTCCTTTTCCATGCTGAACACCTCGTTGTAGATGGAAGTCAGATCCATGTCTGTATCTGAACGGAAATATTTTTCTGTGATAGGCCCCAGAAGTGTCTGGATGTCATTAATGGAGAGAATATTTTTAAAGTAATAAATAAAAATAAGCAGAAGAAGATGTTCCCTGGAATAACGTTTCTTTTCCGGGGACGGGAGCAGATTATTTTTGGCATAATTATTGATCATGGTTTTTGTCAGGATCTTATCTTCCGGATAACGTTTGGAGGAGGCAAGCTGTTCCTCCATAAAAGTAGTTACCTGATCCATGTATAAGTTAATGTTCGGAATATCTTCCGGTTTAATATAATCAATTCTTGAAATACTTTCCAGTATACTGCCTATCATATCCTGTGTATTGATCGTCATAGTTTATCACCTCTGCCTTCTATTATATAGTTTTCAAAACTACTTGTAAATATTTTTCTTACTGTTTTTATTAAGAATCAGGGAGTTACTGTCCAGGGGGAATTATCCTGCGGGGGGCATATATATGTCAAAATTTCAAGACATACAGGGCATAATGCCATCACCGAAAGTGATTTGAATGTATCTTGCTCAGGTTGCTGTGAAGGTCGTGAGCAGTAACGTCAGGAATTATCAACCACATGAATGATCCGGTTTTTCTGGCGATATTCTCTGGGAGACTGTCCATATACATTTTTGAAGGCTCTGGAAAAGTGAAGCTGGTTGGGATAGCCTACCTGGATGCTGATATCTTTTACAGGCGTGTCCGTGGTTTTCAGAAGCTCCGCAGCCCTGGACATACGGTAGTGGATCAGGAATTCCTGTGGAGCCTGTCCGATCACTTCTTTAAAAATTTTGCCGAAGTAGCCTCTGTCCAGATTCAGTCTCTGAGCCATATCTTCTATGGTAATGGGAAGCGCATAATTCTGAGAGATAAAGGTAATGGCTTCATCCGTATAAAACTGGGATCGTTTTCCGTTCTGAACTCTGCGTCTGGAGGCGGAACCTGTAAGCAGGGCGTCCATGATCAGATAAAGGTGTCCGATCAGATGAAGGGACGAGGTTTCGGAGGGACTGGAAGCCAGATGGAGCAGTTCACTTTTCAGAGTTTCGGAAATCTGATGGGAGGTGGGGATAAAAACAGGGGATTCCGTGGAAAGTCCCGCAGTATCCAGGATCTCTTTTGCCTTCAGTCCGCTGAATTCCACCCATGCATATTCCCAAGGATCTTCTCTGTCGGCGAAATAGGTGTTGATCCGTTCCGGTTCAATGAGAAAACCCATACCGCCGTGAAGCTTGTATTCTTTTGTTGAGGTTTTTGTTTCGTCAACAAGAAGTGTGCCTTTGCCGGAAAAAATATAATGGAACAGAAAGTGATTTCTGACAGAAGGACCAAAGGAGTGGAGAGGACGGCATTTTTCATACCCATACTGGTATAAGGTCAGATCCATAAAGCGGTCGCCAGAAAACACATGGAACAAGGGAATAGGCATATTTATTCCTCCTTTTTAATTTGTATATGTGCAATAGTGCTAAAAAAATAATGATAATTATGTTATATTTAAACAAAAAAACTTGGTTTTTTTATATTATATACCTGAATGAGTAGTAACTTCAACTATATTCGTGAAAAAACGCATTATGATATAAAAATGGATTCATGCCTCCATTTACCGAAAGATAAGGTAATGATAAAATGGATTCATAAGAAACCGTATAAACTGTACAGAATATAAAGGAATCGAAAAACAGAGGAAAGGGGAAACGTAATGAGAAAAGTAAAACTGTTTACCTGGGCAGCCCTGGCAGGAATTCTTGGTTCCGGTATGGTGCTGTCCGGCTGCGGAGCTTCGGAAAAGGACAATGAAAAGACAAAAATAGAAATGGTCCAGTACAAACCGGAGGCAGTAAAAGCTTTTGAGAAGATGGAAGAAAAATTTAATGCCTCTCATGATGATATTGAGCTGGTCATAGAGTCTCCCAATGAGGCTATGACTGTTTTGAAGACCAGATTTATCAAAGCGGATCAGCCGGATATTATCGGAATCGGAGGAGATATTAATTATTCCAATTTTCTGGATGCGGATATGCTGATGGATATTTCTGACTTTGAGGGACTGGCAGATATCAAGCAGGCATATCTGGACATTGACAAAAATCTGGAATTTATTCCAAAGGATGGAGTATATGCAGTTCCTTATGCCGCAAATGCCGCAGGTATTCTTTATAACAGGGATATGTTTGAAGAAAATGGATGGGAGATCCCTGAAACCTGGAATGAGTTTCTTGAACTTCTTGATACCATTCAGGCATCCGGACAGCAGCCGCTTTATTTTGGATTTAAGGATGTCTGGACCTGTCTGGCGCCCTGGAATGCAATGGCCTGTGATCTGGCTCCCGCAGATGTGTGCCAGCAGGTAAACAGAGGAGAGACGACTTTCTCAGTGGAATACCGGGAACTGGCAGAAAAGATCCTTCAGCTTCTTCCCTATGCTCAGGAGGATCCTTATGCATACAGCTATAATGACGCCTGCACAGCTTTTGCAAGAGGAGAGTCTGCCATGTACTGTATCGGAAGCTATGCGGTACCTCAGATTAAATCAGTAAATCCTGATATGAATATTGATTCTTTTGTGTTCCCGGCAAATGACAGCGCAGACGGTCAGATCCTGAACTCAGGTGTTGACCTTCAGTTCTGCGTTATGGAGGACTGCAAAGACAAAGAAGCCGCCTATGAGGTTCTGCGTTTTATGCTGGAGGATGAAAACATCCAGATTTATCTGGACGATCAGAATGCTGTGCCGTGCAAAGAGGGAGACTTTACCCTGCCTTCTATGCTGGACGGTATGAAGGAATATATTGAACAGGGAAAAATGACAGATTATCAGGATCATTACTATCCGGCGGAAATGGCTGTGGATGCAATGATACAGACATATCTTATGAATCAGGATACAGATGCCTGGCTGAAAAAATTTGACAGCGACTGGAAGCGATACAACCGTGATCTGATCCGCAAGGTGCAGGAATACCAGGAGGAAAACGGGGAAGGAGGAAGTAGATCATGAAAGGAAATGACAGAAAACGTACTTTTTTGCTGATTACCATTCCGATTCTGGCATTATTTTTTGTTTTTAATACGCTGCCTCTGATCAAGGGATTTATTTACAGCTTTACAAACTTTAAAGGGTATGGAAGCTATGACTGGGTAGGACTCAGAAATTATATTGATCTTTTTCAGGACGTAAGAGTAGGGAAATCCTATTTGTTTACCTTTAAGTTTGCCATTGTGGCAACTATTATTGTAAATATTTTCAGTCTGATCCTTGCGCTGGGGCTGAACAGTAAGATACGGGCAAAAAGTGCGCTCAGAGGAATCTATTTTATTCCCAATGTTCTGGGCGGCCTGGTAGTGGGTTATATTTTCAGCTTTATCTTTACTTATATTCTTCCAGCTGTGGGAAAAGCTCTTGGAATTGATTTTCTCAGCAGCAGTATGCTGGCAGATACAAAGAGCGCATGGTTTGCCATTGTAATCGTGGCTGCATGGCAGGCAATTGCAATGAATACGATCATTTATATTTCCGGTCTTCAGACTGTGCCGGAGGATGTGTATGAGGCGGGGGCCATTGACGGGGCAACCGGATGGACAAAATTCAAAAACCTGACTTTCCCGCTGATCGTGCCGTTTTTTACCATCAATATGGTTCTCTGTATGAAAAACTTCCTGATGGCATTTGATCAGATCATGGCATTGACAAAAGGCGGCCCTGCACAGAGCACAGAATCCATCTCATTTTTAATCTACAAAAATGGTATGGACGGCGGACAGTTTGGATTCCAGAGCGCCAATGCAGTGATATTTTTTGTAGTCATTGTTGCAATTTCTGTATTTCAGCTGACATTTATGAATAAGAAGGAGGAGCAGTTATAATGAAAGAAAAATGCAAGCACACAGGCAAAACCAACTGGCCTGTAACAATTCTTCTGATCATGGGCTGTTTTACGATCTTTTTTCCTCTTTATATGGCTGTGATCATTGCTTTTAAAAAGCCCTCTGAAATGACAAACGATATTATGGGAGCCCTTTCCTTTCCTTCTTCCTGGAGCTTTGACAATTTTGCTGAGGCAATGAGAGTGACTGACTTCTGGAATTCTCTGGGAAATTCTCTTCTGATCACAGCGCTGACAGTAATAATTGCCATTCTGGTACATTCTCTTGCAGGATATGCCATTGGAAGAAATATGGGAAACAGTAAATTTTATAAATTCGCATATCTCTACATCGTTAGCGGAATGTTTGTTCCTTTTGCTATTCTTATGATGCCTCTGGTAAAACAGACATCTCAGATGGGAATCGGAAACAGGGTTGGAGTAATTATCCTTTATGTGGTATTTTATATGCCTATGAATCTTCTTCTGTATTCCGGATATCTGAAAAATATTCCTCTTGCACTGGAAGAGGCTGCAAGAGTGGACGGAGCGGGAACCTGGAAAACTTACTGGAGTATTATTTTTCCGGTGATGAAGCCCATGCATGCAACGGTTGCCGTACTGACTGCCCTGGGAACCTGGAATGACGTAATGACGCCTCTTGTAATTATGTCCGGCACAGGCAAGAACACTCTGCCTCTGGCGCAGCTTAATTTCCAGACGCAGTTCGGAACAAATTATAACCTGGCCTTTGCATCCTATCTGCTGGCTCTGATCCCGATTCTGCTGTTTTATCTGTTCTGTCAGAAACAGATTCTGAACGGTGTGGTAAACGGAGCAGTGAAATAGAAGTGAAATGATAAAAACAGAATTGAAATCATAAAGAAAGTATATCTCCACAGGGGATAAAGCGAGGAAACAATTATGGCAATAGCAGTGAATGAAAAAGTATTTACCCTTTGCACAAAAAACAGCATGTACCAGATGAAAGCAGATGAACATGGGGTACTGCTTCATACCTACTATGGAAAAAGAACAGAGCAGATGGATTTTTCCTATCTGATCCAGAAGAGGGATCACGGATTTTCCGGAAATCCTTATGATGCAGAAACAGACAGAAAATATTCTCTGGATACGCTGCCTCAGGAATATTCCTGTCAGGGAAACGGCGACTACAGGGAAAGCGCTTTTGCTGTAAGAAACCAGTATGGAGTTTCTGCTTCTGATCTTAGGTTCCAGGGGTATGAGATTCTGAAAGGCAAATATGAGATTCCGGGTTTACCGGCATTTTACGCAGAAGACAGCGCACAGGCGGACACACTTGTGATATCCATGAAAGACCGGGACGGGGAAATTCTGGTAAAGCTTTATTATGGTGTGTTTGAGGAATTTGACCTGATCACAAGGGCAGTCTGTGTGGAAAACCTGGGAGAAGAGGAGGTTTATCTGGAAAGAGCCCTGTCCTGCTGTGTGGATCAGACCTGCGGAAACTGGGACTGGATGACGTTTTATGGAAAACATGAAATGGAACGACAGGTTTCCCGTACGCAAATTCATCATGGCATACAGTCTGTGGGAAGTTTAAGAGGAACCTCCAGTCACCAGTATAATCCTTTTGTGGTTCTGGCAGCTCCTCATACAACAGAAACTCAGGGAAGCTGCTTTGGGGTGTCTCTTCTTTACAGCGGAAGCTTTCTGGCTCAGGCAGAAAAGGACCAGTTTGATCAGACAAGAGTTCTGATGGGAATCCACCCGGGGAATTTCTGCTATAAGCTGCTTCCGGGACAAAGCTTCTGGACGCCGGAGGCCGCTATGGTGTACAGTGACAGCGGTTTTGAGGCAATGAGCCATAATTATCATAAAGCTATCAGAAATCATCTGTGCCGGGGAAAATTTAAGAATGCCAGACGTCCGGTTCTGATCAACAACTGGGAAGGAACTTATTTTGATTTTACAGGGGAAAAGCTTTTCCATATGGCAGAGGAAGCGGCTGATATGGGCGTGGAGCTGTTTGTGATGGATGACGGCTGGTTCGGAAAAAGAGATTCTGACAACAGCGGTCTGGGCGACTGGTATGTCAACGAGAAAAAACTGGGCTGTACTCTTCAGGAACTTTCCACAAAAATCCATGGCCTTGGCATGAAATTCGGTATCTGGTACGAGCCGGAGTGTGTATCTGAGGACAGCGATCTTTACCGGGCTCATCCGGACTGGGCGTTTACCGTTCCCGGAAGGAAGCCGGTAAGATCAAGAAACCAGCTGGTACTTGATTTTTCCAGACAGGAGGTGCGGGATCATATTTTTGATCAGATGAGCGCCGTACTGGATAAGGCGGAAGTGGATTACCTGAAATGGGATTTTAACCGCAGTATCTGTGACGTATATTCTGCCGCACTTCCTGCAGACCGTCAGGGAGAGGTACTGCACCGTTATGTGCTGGGACTGTATGAGTTTCTGGAGCGGCTTGGAAAACGATATCCGGATATGCTGATGGAAGGCTGCAGCGGCGGCGGCGGACGTTTTGACGCAGGAATGCTTTATTATACCCCTCAGATCTGGTGCAGTGATGACACAGATGCCATTGAACGTCTGGATATCCAGTACGGAACTTCCTTTTGTTACCCGGTCAGCACGATGGGAGCTCATGTATCCGCCTGCCCAAATCATCAGACAGGAAGATCTGTCCCTCTGAGTACACGGGCCACAGTAGCCATGGCAGGAACCTTTGGATATGAGCTTGATCCTGCAAAGCTGACTTCAGAAGAAAAGGCAGAGATCAGGGAACAGATTATAAGGTTTAAAGAGTATTATGAGCTGATACAGACAGGAGATTATTTCCGTCTTACATCTCCGGATACAGAAAGGTATTATTCCGCCTGGGAGTTTGCTGCTTTGGATAAAAAAGAGGCTCTTGTAAGCGTGGTGGCTTCCAGGGTACGCGCCAATGACCAGCCGGCCAAAGTGCTTCTGAGAGGACTTCAGGAAAACGGAATCTATGTCTGTGACGGAAAAGAATATACAGGAGGCGCGCTGATGTATGCAGGATTTCCGCTTCCGGAAGCCAAACAGGAATATGAGAGCTGGAATTTCCATTTTTTATTAAAAGAATAACGAATTTATCATGAACAGAAAATAAGGTTTTACAGCGTGACAGCTGTCAGAATCCCTTTTAAGCAGAATGAGTGCGGATCAGACTGCTTAAAAGGGATTTTTACTTTATTTTTACAAAAGAGGTCTTGACAGATGAAAATAGTTTATATATACTAACTTTAATGGGACTGTACATAATTAACACGGATGAGAGACTGGCATTATAAGACACAGAAAGAAGTGAAAAAATGATGCCGCTATCTATGGTAAATCAGGGAGAACCCCATATCGTTATCGGTACGCTGATCTCAGGAGGCGGTGTGGGAACAGGAAAAATCTGACAGAAGTCAGGAGGGATATTAATGGGAACATTTGTTGTACTTGCAGTTCTTATTCTGGCAGTGGGACTGGTGCTGAGAAGTATGATCCGGGCGAAAAAAGCCGGAAAATCTCTTCAGTGCGGCTGTGACTGCTCAAGCTGCGGAGGACATTGCTGCAGTTCAGAGGTAAAAGAAAATCACACAAAATAAAACGTGCAGGAAAGTCTGTGAATAAAAAAGTAATTTCTGTATATGATGATAGTAACAAAAGGCTGGTTAAAAGTACCGGCCTTTTTTCATATCTTTATGTTGGATTATATGGAGGGATTACTATGTGGGGATTTATTGTGGCACTTGTTTCAGGCGCGCTTATGAGTATTCAGGGAGTTTTTAACACAGAAGTGACAAAGCAGACCAGTCTGTGGGTATCTACAGGCTG
>NZ_HF998997.1:0-3314 GCF_000433815.1 Blautia sp. CAG:257 | reverse complement strand
TCTCATTTTGACTTGTACTATTTATATTCTAGCACCAAGCACCCAGTTATTTGTTACTGAGTGCCTGCATTAGAATCGTATTTAATTGTTCAGATTTGGTCAGATTATGCCAAACCCTCCAGCGAAAAATCCGGTGTCTGAGAGTGCCAAATCACCCTCAAAAATACACCCGAAATTGCTCTCTGGGTGTCCTATTTTTTAACCACTAAGGCCGTTTTTTGACCCCATTTTTGCCGGTTGTCCTATATTTAACCACTAAAAATTGGGTGAAAACGGCTCTCGTTTGGTCAAATCAAGTCAAACTATATCAGCCCGTTTAGGTATAAGAAAACCCCGGAAAGCCTTGATTTTCCGGGGTTTTTGAACCATTTTGATATAGTCTGAGCAGTCGATTATCTCTTGCATAATTTACACCCTTGTATTTTCAAGGCATTACAGACATTTTGTAAGCAACGTGTAAGAAGTTCAGTTTGTATGAATTATTATGCACTCTGAACTAACTAAATCAATATATTTTATCTTCATCATACCGGGGTTCTTTTTGTTTCTTTCCAGTCTTGATACACTTCTGTATTTCTTCAACAATTTCCTGATCTGTTTTGGTAAATCCCATATAGAAGAAATAGTTTTCTCCAAAACAATCCTCATAGGCTTTCAATGCTTCTTCCAGTTTCATAATCATCACTAAACTTTCTATTGAACACTCTGAACAATCGTGTTATATTATAGATGTAAAGAGAACAACCGCCCACTGGGTGAGTTGACCGGATAAATTGAGAAGCAAAGCCACCCGAACCGACCAAAGTATCAGGGTGGTTTTTGCTATGTATTGCTACTTACAAAACGTAAAAACGAATGTAAGCAATGCAAGAATGAACATTCCGAAGGCAATTAAGTCTTTGAAATCAAAATGATTTTTGTTGTCCATCAGCATCACCCCCATTCTTCAAGAATGAGGTCAAGCCACCCTGTAACACGATTGTTCCCTACACTGATATTTTACCATGTTTGAAGACCTCTGACAACTCATATAATCGTTATATAAGCATTAAAAAAGCACTAATGATATTTTTATCACTAATGCTTTTATACTCTGTATATAAAGTTACCCCTTCAACAATTCGACCACTTTCAGAAGTACATCAATCAATTCCTTATTCCCTTTATTTGCTGCCAAATCAATAGAAACTGTTTTTCCTATGTGAACCCCTTCTCTATTATTCCATGGTTGTTTAGAAACAGCTAAACGCATTCCTTCACGATACAATCTTAATTCATTTCCCTGAATAGTCACAAATTCCGGCTGTTCTTTTTCATAAAATTTATCATAGTTTGTTTTCATTGCTTTTTCTTCTCCCTCATTCAAAATTTGTTCTGCTGCTTCTATTTCTTGTAATGCCTGTTCTACTATCGCTTTCATTTTATCCATGTAAATAAATCTCCTTCCAATCTTGGTAATTTTGTGATGCTTTCAACCGTACTAATTTATTATTTTCACCATCCCATTTCGTATAGTCATCATTCAATGCGGATCTGACACGCATTAATGCGAAGCATCTACAATTTATATCTTCTGATGCAATCCCAAAAGAACAGGGATGTAAAGCCTTGTGTCCTGCAACTTCAAAATACTCTTCAATCTCTTTAGTCTGACCATCCAACATCCTATGGTGTGATCTTGTCTTTTTATCAAGCGTACTGTCCCATTGTTTTACAATATCAAGACCTAATTCTTTTGCTTTTTTCATTGCTTCAAAAGCTGTTGCATTATTCACCCTTGCTCCTTCTGTCCGGGCAATCCTCAAAGCCTGGTTATACGACGGCGAAAAAGGGCTTGTCAGTTTATTACTTAATGATTTAGCCATTTCCTGATAACTTTTTCCTGTTGAAAATCCTCTTGATAATTCTGCAACAACATTCTTTTTTAACTGTTGCGTATTTTTATATAATCGTTCTGATAGTTTAATCCCATCCACAGGGGTATTGATTATATTTGCGATAATTCTTTCTTCCAACATAATCATCACCGGGGCTTTTTGCTTATGTAAAGAATATATAGCACCTAAAAACGAATCTTCACTAATATCCTTTAAGTATTCTTCAATGCTATTGTAATTTTTTTGGTTCAGACGGTCTAAAATTTCTGTAAGAATGTTGTATAGACGCTCTTGGTACTGTCTTTGATATATTTTACTCTGCAAACCTTCATCCACTACTGACAAGATTGCAATTTTTTCTTTTACCTCAGCTATGGCAGCAGCATAGTTATCTTTTAACAGGCCTAATACTTCTTTTTCATGATCAAGTATTATCTGTGCAATTTCTTTTTCATATTTTTTCATTACAAATCACCTATCTTATCTTTTATAATTCTTTCACACGTACCTTTCTTTGATACAAAGGCATTATGCAACGGTCTTTTAGGCTGCTTACCATGTGTAAAATGCCCTCCCCCTTTTGCATCCTCATAAAACCAACCGCCTTTCCTACCATCACCATGTAACGCATATTCACCTGTTCCAAATTCTTCCCAAATAGCATTTTCATAATTTGAGCCAACACAAACAGCTACACCTTGACTATTTTCTTTGGTATCCATCTGCCACGATTCTTTTGTCCTACCTGTCACAACTTTGGTATTTTTCTGCACTTGTTCCATTAATTCAATACCTGCTTCTGTAACCGCTGCAATGCATAACCGTTCTAGCATCTCTTTTACTGCATTACTGTTATCTTTAAATTCTAATGACATTATACAAGCCCCTTTTCTTTGAAACTTCTATACACCAAATCAATATATTTCTTTCTCTGATCATCACTCACACATACATTACGAAGTACATTTTTTATCTGCAATATACTTTCATTTTGTGTCTTTGAATCATATTTTTTTATAGCCTTGACAATTTTCCCAATCTTCCATTTTAATATTATTTTTCTGTTCATCTAACTATCCTCTATATAAACACAAGTCTGAATCATTCACTGAACAATTCAGACCATCATTATTGTTTACACTGTTTTCTTTATTTCTACTTTAAGTCCATCACCAAAGATGAGCCATGCTAAAACATGATGTGAATGTTCATGCCAGTTACTTTCGTTTTGCAAGTCAATACCTTCATCTAACAATTTCTTTGCTTTCAGTTTGGTATATACATCATTCACCGATCCTTGAATCTGCTTATCCAACAAACATAGATCATTCGCCTGCTCTACTAGTATAACGAATATTAAATAATTGCTATATCAAACGGATGCCGCTTCCTCTTCACTGATTTCATCCATTTTATATTTCCAGTGATAAATCACAG
>NZ_HF998996.1:1015-17365 GCF_000433815.1 Blautia sp. CAG:257 | reverse complement strand
ATTGCAGATTATATTGAAATAAGCTGTAAAGATATGTTAGGATAAGAAAAGTAATAACTGTTTACAGGTAATATTTCTCCGGGTGTTCAGATGTGTTTTCTGCCAAAATTCCGGCACACACGGAACAGAATGCTGTCAGCGGATATAAGCCGGAAGGTATTTGGCAGGATCACCGGAAATGAAGTAGACAGTGGCAAAAAAGAAAGAGAGGATACGATCATGTTTAAAGGATTATTTGGTAAAAAAGAAAAAAACAATAAGCTTTATGCACCGTTAAAGGGCGAGGCAGTGCTTCTGGAAAATATTGAGGATCCGATGTTTGCTCAGAAGATCCTGGGTGACGGAATTGCTATCGAGCCATCTGAAGGAAAGGTATACAGCCCGGCAGACGGAACAGTATCCATGATCGCAGATACAAAACATGCAATCGGCATCAACACACAGGACGGTCTGGAGCTTCTGATCCACATCGGAATGGACACTGTTGCCCTGAAGGGAGAGGGATATACTCCAAAGGTAGAAGCCGGAGCTTCTGTAAAAAAAGGAGATCTTCTGATGGAATTTGATATGGATTTCATTAAAGAAAAAGGCTACAGCTGTGTAACTCCTATGATCATCACAAACATGGATGATATCAAAGGCGTAACTCCTCACGCAGGCGCTGCAGTACCAGGAGAAACCGTTGTTGTAGAATACGAAAAATAAACAGAAAGCTGTGTTTAAAAAATTTATCACGCAGGAAAGAATCCCGGAGAGTCTGAGCATACAGATTTTCCGGGATTTTTCTATATAAAAACGGATCAGTATATCTGTATGTGCAGGAGAGAATACGGGCGGCTGTACTCTTGACAGAAGGCAGGCATGGATTGCCGGAATATTGGGCGTGGATTGCAGGAAGACTGGAGAGTATTGCCGGAATATTGGGCGGGAATTTCTCTGACGGAAAATCTGCGGAGAGAACTTCAGATGAATATCCGGGAGAAGTGGATGCCGAAGCATTGGAAACTTTTCAGATAAATGACTGGAAACGATATTTTGCTAAAACTAAAGTCAGATACATATTCAGTCGAATATGAACGATAATGTGATGTTTTTATAGGAATCATGGCGAAAAACAACAAAAAGTTTGAAATATTTACATATTTTTTCTGGAGGGAGAATGAAAAAGTCGTTAATATATACAATAAAAAGTTGTATTTTTTATACAATTATGATAAAATATCCACAATGTTACTGGCGCGGGTGTACTGATGAATGTGATGAGGAGAACGAAGTTGTGAAAAATTGGGCTGATATGCTGAAAAATATTACTATGCTCACGCAGTTTGGTCTGTCCTTTGTGACACCTGTATTTTTGTGCCTGGCTTTGTGCTGGTGGCTGAACATTCATATGGGGGTGGGGGCATGGGTTTATATTCCGGGCTTCTTTTTTGGCCTGGGTGGTTCGTTTATGGTAGCCTACAAGCTTTACCTGAAGATCATGGAAGACCAGAAAAAGGAAGATAAGAAAAAACATAAAAAAGTGTCTTTTAACAGGCATATGTAAATACATCGAATCCGGGCGCAGATACGCAGCCTGAAAGAAAAGATATATTTAACTGTACAGAACATGTATTTAATAACAGAAGGGAAGATATAATATGTTTGGTGAAATTCAGCCGGCAGTAAAAAAAGAAACAAAAAAAGTGATCATTTATACACTTACAGGAATTGTCCTTATGTGGATCGTATTTGCTGTTCTTCATGGCACGATGCCGGAGAAGGTACCGTTTGATTACACAGTGATCCTCGGAGGCCTGGGAGGCGGAGCAGTGGCTGTTCTGAACTTTTTTCTTATGGGACTTACCGTACAGAAGGCTGCAGCCTGTGAAGACGAGGGATCTGCCCGCATGAGACTGAAAGCCAGCTATTCTCAGAGAATGCTTCTTCAGCTGGGCTGGGGCATAGCCGCTATTATTGCTCCCTGTTTTCAGTTTGCTGCAGGACTTTTACCGCTTCTGTTCCCTTCCATGGGGATCAAGCTGAATGCGATTTTTAAGAAAAAATAGGATGAAATACTGACTGTAAATAACTCGCAGCAGTTTTCCATAGTATTTAAAAATAAAAAGACGGGAGGTGGAAGCGTACATGGAACTGGACATATCCGGAGCAAAGGTCTATTTTACCATTCCGACGGAAATCCCCATTCTGGGAGATATTCAGATCAGCGAGACAATGATCGCAAGCTGGATCGTTATGATCCTGATCACAGGACTTTGTATCTGGCTGACCCATGATCTGAAGGTGGAGAATATTTCCAAGCGGCAGGCGCTGGCAGAAATGATCGTGGAACAGGCGAATAAATTTGTGGTTGGAAACATGGGAGAAAAATTCCGCCATCTGATTCCTTTTGTAGCGGCTCTGTTTGCCACAAGCATTGTATCCAATCTGATCAGTCTGATCGGGCTGCGAAGCCCTACGGCAGACTTGTCCACTGAGGCAGCCTGGGCAGTTGTAGTATTTATCATGATCACTGCTCAGAAGATCAAAACAGGCGGTGTGGGCGGATATCTGAAGGGATTTACAACACCTATTGCCATTATGACGCCGTTTAATGTTCTTTCTGAGCTGGCTACGCCTATCAGCATGGCATGCCGACATTTTGGAAACATTCTTTCCGGTGTGGTTATCAACGGACTGATCTACGGAGCACTGGCAGTTGCCAGCTCGGCACTTCTGGGACTTCTTCCAGGTATTGTAGGAGATGTTCTGGCAAAAATCCCCATTCTTGATGTGGGTATTCCTGCAGTTCTGTCTGTTTACTTTGACTGGTTCTCAGGCTTTATGCAGGCGTTTATATTCTGCATGCTGACGGTTATGTACATTGCCAATGCAGCAGAAGAATCATAGGAATCATAAAAAATTAAAATAACAGGAGGGTTTGTATTATGGATTTTCAGATTTTAGCAAAAGGTATTGCACTTGCAGGATGCGCAATTGGAGCAGGATGCGCGCTTATTGCAGGTATCGGACCTGGTATCGGTGAAGGTAACGCTGTGGCAAAGGCACTTGAGGCTATCGGACGTCAGCCGGAATGTAAAGGAGACGTAACTTCTACGATGCTTCTTGGTTGTGCCATTGCAGAGACAACCGGTATTTATGGTTTTGTTACAGGTCTGTTGCTGATCTTTGTAGCACCTGGCATGTTCATGAATTTCCTGGGATAACAGTCGGGTATAAGAACAGGAGGTTAAATTTATGCAGGTACAGGAATTAGTCGGAATTGTGCCCTGGACCTTTATTGCACAGATCTGCAATCTTTTTTTACAGGTGTATCTGATCAAAAGGTTTTTGTTTAAACCGATCAATAATATGCTGGCAAAACGTAAAGAACTGGCAGATGCTCAGATTCAGGAGGCGGTAAAAGCAAAAGAAGAGGCCGAGACTATGAAGTCTGAGTATGAGCAGGGAATACGTGATGCCAGAAATAAAGCCAATGAGATCGTGGCGGCGGCTCAGAAGACAGCTGCAGTTCAGAGTGAGGAGCTTCTGAAAGAGGCGGCAAGTCAGGCGGCAGCCATGAAAGCCAAGGCAGAATCAGATATTGCGCAGGAAAAGCGAAAAGCAGTCAATGAGATCAAGGATGAAATTGGCGGCATGGCAATGGAGATAGCAGGTAAGGTGATCGAGAGAGAGATTTCTGAAGAAGATCACGCGAAACTCATTGATGATTTTATTGCGAATGTGGGTGAGACATCATGACACAGACTGCCAGAATGTACGGCGGCAGCCTGTATGAGCTTGCTGTCGAAGAACAGCTTGTGGAAGCCATAGGCGGGCAGATGGAAGAAATCCGGCAGATTTTTCATGAAAATGCGGATTACATGAAGCTTTTAAGCGAACCGTCTATTCCCTGGGAGGAAAGGACAAAGCTTATAGATGAGGCTTTTGGCTCACAGGCACAGAAATATTTGGTGAATTTTATAAAGCTTTTATGTGAGAGAAATATTCTCAGAGAATATGGAAGCTGCTGCGAGGAATTCCGGAGACGTTATAATGCGGATCATGGAATCGCTGAGGCAGTGGTCACAGGCGCAGTGGCTTTAAATGACTCTCAGATGGAAGCGTTGAAACAGAAACTGGAAAAGATCAGCGGCAAAAAAGTATCTTTACTTCAGAAGAAAGATCCTTCTGTAGTTGCGGGACTTCGCGTGGAGCTGGAAGGAAAGCTTCTGGATGGCACAGTCCAGAGCCGTTTGTCCGGTCTTTCCAGAAAACTTGACGAAATAATTGTTTAAAGGATGGTATGGAAACATGCAATTAAAACCTGAAGAGATATCCAGGGTCATCCGCAGTCAGATCAAATATTACGAGAACACTATCAAACAGGATGAAACCGGTACAGTTCTGCTGGTAGGCGATGGAATTGCCAGAGCCAGCGGCCTTGTGAACTGTATGGCAGGAGAGCTTCTGGAATTTGAGGACGGAAGCTACGGCATGGCGCAGAACCTGGAAGAAAACAGTGTGTCGATTGTATTATTTGGCTCCGGGGAGAGCATTGGTGAAGGCCAGACAGTGAAACGTACCGGAAAGGTAGTGTCGGTTCCGGTGGGAGACGCCATGATCGGCCGCGTGGTCAATGCTCTGGGACAGCCTATTGACGGAGCGGGACCTGTTGTAACAGAAGAATTTCGGGCTATTGAAAGTCCGGCGCCGGGAATCTGCGAAAGACGTTCTGTACATGAACCTCTGCAGACAGGAATTAAGGCCATCGATTCCATGATTCCTATTGGAAGAGGCCAGAGAGAGCTGATCATCGGCGACCGTCAGACCGGAAAAACAACGCTGGCAGTAGATACGATCATTAACCAGAAAGGCAAGGACATGATCTGTATCTATGTTGCCATCGGACAGAAGAGATCCACAGTGGCTTCTCTGGTAGAAACACTTACCAGAAACGGAGCAATGGAATACACCATGGTAGTGGCGGCGACTGCTTCCGAGGCAAGCCCGCTGCAGTATATTGCGCCTTATTCCGGATGCGCAATGGGCGAGTATTTTATGAATAAAGGAAAGCATGTGCTGATCATTTACGATGATCTGAGTAAACATGCGGTTGCATATCGTGCGCTTTCTCTTCTGATACGCCGTCCGCCGGGACGTGAGGCTTATCCGGGAGATGTATTTTACCTTCATTCCAGACTTCTGGAACGTGCTGCAAAGCTGGATGACGAACATGGCGGCGGTTCCCTGACCGCGCTTCCGATTATTGAGACTCAGGCCGGAGATGTATCTGCATATATTCCCACCAATGTAATTTCTATTACAGACGGACAGATATTCCTGGAAACAGAACTTTTCCATTCCGGTGTTATGCCGGCTGTAAACCCGGGTATTTCCGTATCACGAGTTGGCGGAAACGCGCAGATAAAAGCAATGAAAAAGGTTGCCGGAACTCTGAAGCTGATCTATTCTCAGTATCGTGAGCTGCAGAGCTTTGCTCAGTTTGGCTCTGATCTGGATGCGGATACAAAGGCTCGTCTGGAGCAGGGAGCACGTATTGTAGAAGTTTTGAAGCAGGATCAGAACGAGCCGGTTCCTGTAGAAAAACAGGTAGCGATTCTGTATGCGGTAATCAACGGAGTCCTCACAGACATAAAAACCGAAGACGTGCGTCAGTATGAGAAAAAGCTGTACAGCTTCCTGGATTCGGATGCAGACGGAGCAGCGGCAATGCAGGAGATCCGCAGCACAGGAAAGCTGGAAAAAGAAACAGAAGAAAAATTAAAAAAAGCTCTGGAAAACTTCACAGGAGATTTTCTGGAAACGGAAGCTGCAAAACAGTAAGGAGGAGACAGTATGGCTGCAAACATGAAAGCGGTAAAGCTGCGCATCAAAAGTGTACAGAGTACCATGCAGATTACCAAGGCAATGGAACTTGTAGCATCCTCCAAGCTGCGTAAGGCCAAGGAGCGGGCTGAAGTCTGCAGACCGTATTTTCGCACTCTGCACAGTACACTGAAGGATATTGCTGTAAATAATACAGATTTCAGTTCTGTGTACGCGGCAGAGGCCAGAAGCGAAAAATTCTGTTATGTAGTGATTGCCGGTGACCGCGGTCTGGCCGGAGGCTATAATGCCAATCTGTTCAAACGTATGGAAGAAGACAGCGCCGGACGGGATTACATGGTTCTGCCTGTAGGAAAAAAGGCTGTAGAATATTTTAACCGCAGGAAGATTGAAATCGTTACGGAAGAATTTGGAGAAATCGCAGATATTTCTGTCGGGGACTGTTTTCAAATCGCAAATATTCTCTGCAGAAAATTCCGGGAGGGAGAATTTGGTCACATAGAGCTTTGCTATACCAGCTTTGTGTCCATGCTTTCACAGCAGCCGGATGTGTTTTCTGTGCTTCCTCTGACAGATCTTAAAAATGAATCAGAGGAAAAAAATTCTGTAACAAGAAATCTGATACTTTATGAGCCGGGCAGTACGGAGGTGTTTGATGCCATTGTTCCGGAATATCTGGCAGGGCTGATCTACGGAGGCGTGTGCGACAGTCTGGCAAGTGAGCTGGCAGCCAGACGTACAGCCATGGATGCGGCAACAAAAAATGCAGGAGAAATGATCGATCAGCTGAACCTGTTTTATAACCGCGCCCGTCAGGCAAGTATCACTCAGGAGATCACGGAGATCGTTGCAGGCGCGGAAGGACTGTAAAGCTGACTGCAGACAGTAATGTTTCGGATGATAACAAAAAATAGAGGAGATTCATAAATGAGCGAGAAACACGTTGGCGAAGTTGTGCAGGTCATCGGTCCGGTTCTGGACATCCGCTTTGCGCACGATGAACTGCCGGCACTTCTCAATGCCATTGAAGTTGATAATAAAGGCGCAAAGCTGATCGTGGAAGTGGCTCAGCAGATAGGTGATAATACAGTCCGCTGTATTGCCATGAGTTCCACAGACGGTCTGGTGCGGGGGATGAAGGCCGTAGACACCGGAGGTCCTATAACCGTTCCGGTAGGAGAAGAATGTCTGGGCCGTGTGTTTAATCTTCTGGGCGAGCCGGTGGACAACCGTCCGGAACCGGAGATTAAGGAACGCTGGGCAATTCACCGTCCGGCTCCGTCTTACGAGGAGCAGACTCCGGCTACAGAGATACTGGAAACGGGAATCAAGGTAGTCGATCTGATCTGTCCTTATGCAAAAGGTGGAAAAATTGGCCTGTTCGGCGGCGCAGGTGTGGGAAAAACCGTTCTGATCATGGAGCTGATTCACAATGTTGCCACTGCTCACGGAGGACTTTCCGTATTTACAGGTGTTGGCGAGCGTACCCGTGAGGGAAACGACCTTTACAATGAAATGCAGGAAAGCGGAGTTATTGATAAAACAGCCCTGGTTTACGGACAGATGAACGAACCGCCGGGAGCCCGTATGCGTGTAGGTCTTTCCGGGCTTACCATGGCAGAGTATTTCCGTGATGTAAAAAATCAGGACGTACTTTTGTTCATTGATAATATTTTCCGTTTTACCCAGGCCGGATCAGAGGTTTCCGCCCTGCTTGGACGTATGCCGTCAGCAGTAGGCTATCAGCCTACACTGGCTACTGAAATGGGCGCTTTGCAGGAGCGTATTACATCTACCCGCAAAGGTTCCATTACTTCTGTACAGGCTGTTTACGTGCCTGCGGATGACCTGACAGACCCGGCTCCGGCAACTACGTTCTCTCATCTGGATGCGACTACAGTACTTTCCCGTGATATTGCCAGTCAGGGTATATATCCGGCAGTAGATCCGCTGGAATCCAGCAGCCGTATTCTTTCACCGGAGGTGGTGGGAACAGAACATTATGAAATTGCCCGCCGCGTGCAGCAGGTTCTGCAGCGATATAAAGAACTTCAGGATATTATCGCTATCATGGGTATGGATGAGCTTTCCGAGGAAGACAAGCTTTCTGTAAACCGCGCGCGAAAAATCCAGAGATTCCTGTCTCAGAGCTTCTCTGTGGCAGAACAGTTTACCGGTATGCCCGGACAGTATGTTCCTCTGAAGGAAACCCTGAGAGGATTCAGAATGATCCTGGACGGAGACTGTGATGATGTTCCGGAAAGCTGTTTCCTGTTCTCCGGTACTATTGACGAAGTTTTTGAAAAAGCAAAGAAACAGTAAAGGAGGCCGTTTATGAGCACCTTTCCATTGCAGATCGGAACACCGGATGGTCTTTTGTTTGAGGGAGATGTGGCCCGTGTCGTGTGCAGAAGCATTACAGGTGATCTGGCAATTCTTGCCGGGCACTGTAATTTCTGTACAGCTCTTGGCATGGGAGAAGCCCATGTAGTCATGGAGGACGGCACCAGACGGGAGGCAGCCTGCATTGGCGGGATGCTTTCTGTGATAGACGGTAAGTGCAGTCTTCTGGCAACTACATGGGAGTGGAAGGAAGATATTGACAAAGCCAGAGCAGATGCGGCAAAGACCCGGGCAGAGGCAGTACTGGAGCGTACAGGCCTGACTGATCAGGAGTATAAAAACGCAAAGGCAAAACTTCAAAGGGCCCTGGTGCGGCTCAGCGTCAGGCAGTAATAAAGAAATCAGGGGGATATCAGAGAGTAATAAATACAGGTTCTGATAAAAAAGAATTATTTTAAATCATATTATGCCATAACGGAGCAAAATGAGCTGCCGCATCGATCAGAGATGCGGCAGCTGTGCGTTTCATTTCTTTTTCTATTTCGCTTAAAAATATGGAAAAAAATGTTGACAGAACATAAAGTGTATAGTACAATCCCATCTTTGACAGTTGAGGAAATAAAAAAACGCTACAACCCGCAGTTTATAAGGGTTACAGCATTTTGTGACCTTGTTTTAATGTATAGTAATGTGTAATTATAGCCAAGATACAGGCTTTGAGATGGTTTTGATAATATCATAAATGTAAATCCTATAAAAGTAAAGAGGAAACAGACATTACTATAAAGCAAAACAAAATATTTGACAACACGATTCCTTATTTTATAAGGCTTAGTAAGGGATTATTTATTTTACAACTGTCAAACTCCCGAGATGCGGCAGCTGCGCGTTCCGTTTCTTTTTCTATTTCGCTTAAAAATATGGAAAAAAATGTTGACAGAACATAAAGTGTATAGTACAATTACTCAATGTGACATAGTGCGATAACTCCTGAGCCAAAGCCCCGGCAAAGGCGTTTTATCAGCGGTTTCGGACATTTCCGCGATTATTTTGCACTGATCACCAGGAATTATTTATTATCGCGGGATACCGCGGTCAGACAAATTAAATCGTTGATAATTAACAGGAGGTAAAACCATGCAGACTTATATGGCTAATCCAGATAAAATCGAGAGAAAATGGTATGTAGTTGACGCAGAAGGCTGTACACTGGGCCGTCTGGCATCTGGTGTTGCAAGTGTATTAAGAGGTAAAAACAAACCTCAGTTTACACCGCATGTAGATACAGGTGATTATGTGATCATCGTAAACGCTGACAAGATCAAAGTAACAGGAAAGAAAATGGATCAGAAGATCTACTATCACCACTCTGATTATGTAGGCGGAATGAAAGAGACCACATTAAAAGAAATGATGGCTAAGAAACCGGAAAAGGTTATTGAGCTGGCTGTTAAAGGTATGCTTCCAAAGGGACCTCTGGGAAGAACCATGTACAAGAAACTTTTCGTTTATGCCGGACCGGAGCACAAACATGAGGCTCAGAAACCGGAAGTCTTAACATTTTAATGAGGAGGTAAGAGACATTGGCTAGCGCAAAATTCTACGGAACAGGAAGAAGAAAAAAATCAATCGCAAGAGTTTACCTTACACCTGGTACAGGCAAAATCACAATCAATAAAAGAGATATCGACGAGTATTTCGGTCTTGAAACACTGAAAGTTATCGTTCGTCAGCCACTGGCTGCTACAGAGACAGAGGGCAAATTTGATGTTCTCGTTAATGTAAAAGGCGGCGGATACACAGGACAGGCTGGTGCTATCAGACACGGCGTTGCAAGAGCACTGCTTCAGGCAGACGCTGAGTACAGACCAGTTCTGAAAGCTGCTGGATTCCTTACACGTGATCCACGTATGAAAGAGCGTAAAAAGTACGGCCTCAAGGCTGCCCGTCGCGCTCCGCAGTTCAGCAAGCGCTAAACTTTATCAAAAGTGGTCAAAAACCCCGGAACTACGCGGTTTCCGGGGTTTTTCCTTTTCAAATGGTTTGACGCAATTTGACAGAACGAAGCCTCTTTTAACCCGTTTTCTATGGGTTAAATGGTGGACAACCACCCCAAAAAGAGGGCTTATGGGTTAAAAAATAGGACAACCGAGACGCGATTTTGGGATGCCAAGGGGATGTTTATTTATACATCTCCAAGAGACCTTTTTCGTGAAAACGGTTTGTCTGAATTTGACCTAATTTGAACAAAAGAGAATAAATCTAATCGCCAAGCGCTCAGTATTTTCTACTGGGCGCTTTTTGCGTTTCCGGGGAATTTCATTCCGGGATAAGAAAAGGCCGTCACTTTCAATTTTTGAAGTGGCGGCTTTTTCTATTTCCAGAAGCCATAGAACAATTCAGAAATGAGGTGAAGTCATTGAACACGCAAATCATCGCCATCGCCAACCAGAAAGGCGGCGTTGGCAAGACAACCACCTGCGCGAACCTGGGGATTGGGCTGGCGCAGGCCGGAAAGAAAGTGCTGCTGATCGACGGGGACCCGCAAGGCAGCCTGACCATCAGCCTGGGCCACCCCCAGCCGGACAAGCTGCCCTTTACCCTGTCCGACGCGATGGGCCGTATCCTGATGGACGAGCCGCTGCGCCCCGGCGAGGGTATCCTGCACCACCCGGAGGGCGTTGACCTGATGCCCGCAGACATCCAGCTCTCCGGCATGGAGGTCTCCCTGGTGAACGCCATGAGCCGAGAGACCATCCTGCGGCAGTATCTGGACACGCTCAAGGGACAGTATTCCCATATCCTGATTGACTGCCAGCCATCCCTGGGTATGCTCACGGTCAACGCCCTGGCCGCCGCCAACAGGGTCATAATCCCCGTTCAGGCGGAGTACCTGCCCGCCAAGGGCCTGGAACAGCTGCTCCAGACCGTAAACAAGGTGAAGCGGCAGATCAACCCCAAGCTCCAGATCGACGGCATATTGCTGACGATGGTGGACAACCGCACCAACTTCGCCAAGGAGATTGCCGCCCTGCTGCGGGAGACCTATGGCAGCAAAATCAAGGTGTTCGGCACCGAGATTCCCCATTCTGTCCGGGCAAAGGAGATCAGCGCCGAGGGCAAAAGCATTTTTGCCCATGACCCTAATGGCAAGGTGGCCGAGGGCTATAAGAATCTGACCAAGGAGGTGATAAAACTTGAAAAGCAGCGCGAAAAAAGTAGAGCTGGCTCCATACGATGATTTGTTTTCCACCGAGGAAAGCCGCCAGGATGCCAAGCTGGAGAAGATACAGGAAATTCCGCTGTCTGAGCTGCACCCATTTAAGGGGCATCCCTTCAAAGTCAAGGATGACGAGGCCATGATGGAGACCGCCGACAGCGTTCGGCAGTATGGTGTTCTGGTTCCGGCGATCGCCCGCCCGGACCCGGAGGGCGGCTATGAGCTGGTTGCCGGTCACAGGCGGCACCGGGCCAGTGAGCTGGCCGAGAAAGAAACCATGCCTGTCATTGTCCGAGACCTGGACGATGATGCTGCCACTATCATCATGGTGGACAGCAACTTACAACGTGAAAGCCTGCTCCCCAGCGAAAGGGCCTTTGCTTACAAGATGAAGCTGGAGGCTATGAAACACCAAGGCGCACGGGGGGACTTAACTTCGTCCCAACTTGGGACGAAGTTGCGTGCAGATGAATTGTTGGCGCAGCAGGCTGGTTCGAGTAGGAACCAGGTGCAGCGCTATATCCGCCTGACGGAGCTGATTCCCGAACTGCTGGATATGGTCGATGAAAAGAAAATCGCCCTCAATCCGGCTTATGAGCTGTCCTTTCTCAAAAAAGAAGAACAGCGGGATTTGCTGGACGCGATGGACAGCGAACAGGCTACCCCCTCTCTCTCCCAGGCTCAGCGACTCAAGAAATACAGCCAGGAGGGACATCTGACCCTCGATATGATGCGCGTCATCATGGGTGAGGAAAAGAAAAGTGATCTCGACAAAGTGACTTTCACCTCCGACACCCTGCGGAAGTATTTCCCCAAAAGCTATACGCCCCAGCGGATGCAGGAAACCATTATCAAACTGCTGGAGGCGTGGCAGAAGAAGCGCCAGAGAGACCAGGAACGATGAAAGGAGCCGCCTATGAGGGATATTTCAGCCCGTGAGCTGAAAGGACACAATATCTTGGCCGTAGAGCGTTTTCAGGACAGCACCCGCTGGATGATCGAGTTTTCCGTTCAGCGCCCTTGTTCCTACGGCTGCCCCGGCGATGATATGCGGCTGTTTCTTACGGAGGACGGGTATCAGGCCGCCCTCGTAAGCCAGAAGCGTCGGGAAATCAAAATCAAGCGGTATGCCCGTGTGATCGAGGGCCATGTGCTCGACTTCAAACCGGACAAGCGCCGCCGCCACCCGTAAACTCATTATCACTACGAAAGGAAAGGAATGAATATGTGTACTGTCCAGAGCATCAAAGATGCCATCCGGGAAAGTTGCCAGTCCCAGTATGATATGGAATCCACCGACATTGACCGGGTTTTGCAGACCCTCCCGTTTTCGGAGCATGAGCCGATGTTCAGTCATCCGCCGAAGTACAAGCGTCCTTACCGGCCCTGGCAGAACAACAAAAACAGCTGAAAGCCACAGTCTTTTTCACGAAGGATTGTGGCTTTTTTCATGCCCTAAAATTAGAAAGGAGTGAAGTCAATGGCCGTTTTTCGCATTGAACGGACCAAAGATTATACCGTGATGAGCAATCATCACCTGCGGAACCACGAACTATCCCTCAAGGCAAAGGGGCTTCTTTCCATGATGTTATCCCTGCCTGATGACTGGAACTATACTACCCGTGGACTTGCGAAAATCTGCAAGGAGGGCGTTGATGCCATCGGCAGTGCGCTGCGGGAGTTGGAAACCGCCGGTTACATCGTGCGGAACCAGCTGCGGGACCAACAAGGCCGGATCAGCGACACCGAGTATGTGATTTATGAGAAACCCCAGCCCAGGCAGCCAGAAACGCCAAGGCCGGATACGGCTGTACCAGATACGGCTTCACCAGATACGGAAAACCCGTATCTGGATAAACCGGATACGGAAAAGCCCGCAGAATTAAATATAGAGAAACCAAATACTCAAAAACAAAATACTCATGGAGCAAGTACCGATTCCATTCCCTTCCGGGAAACAGCGGCAGCACAGCTGCCGGAACGGAAAGGAAGGGATGCGATGTCTGTCTCAGAGATAGAAAATTATCGGGAATTGATTCTGGAGAACATCGAGTATGACTATCTGTGCAGAGAGTTTTCGACCTACCGTGAGGACCTGGACGAGATTGTGGAGCTGATGGTGGAGACCGTTTGTGCCAAACGTAAAACCACTCGGATCGCTGGCAGCGACTTTCCCCATGAAGTCGTGCGCTCCCGGTTCTTGAAGCTGGATAGCGAGCATATCCGATTTGTCATGGACGGTATGCAGAAAAACACCACGGAGGTCCGCAATATGAAACAGTATTTGCTTGCAGTGCTGTTCAACGCGCCCACCACGATCAGCAATCACTACACCGTACAAGTCAATCACGATATGAACACAGGCGGCTGGTAAACAGCCGCTTTTCTGTTGCCCGGCAATACCGGGAGAAAGGATTTTGCCATGAAACGACCTCTTGCCTACATTACGGCTCCCTGGAGCAACAACCAGTATGAGAACGCCGAGAACGCTGCCACCTACTGCCGCCAGGTGTACGACGCCGGGTATTCGCCCATCTGCCCGGTTCTGTTCTTGTCCACCTTCCTCAAGGACGAGATTCCCCAGGAACACAAGGACGGGCTGGATATGGCGCGAGACTATCTGCGCCGGTCCCATGTGCTGGTGGTCTGCGGCCACGGCATCGACGAGACCGTGAAGAATGACATCGCCACCGCTGAGCGCCTGCGGATCACCGCTACCACCCTGGACGGTATCCTGACTGTGAAAGGCCAGGGACGCGGGAAAGGAGGTGCGCGCCATGCCTGAGCGTAAGACCGTGGGCCAGCTGATGGAGGAAATGCGGCTCAAGGCCGGGGCGCAGAACTACCACGGCCATGAGTACATGGATTTGGAGCGGTTTGCCGAGGACACCCGGCACATGATTATCTTCGATGTGCTGACCCACGATTCGCCGGTGGGCTGGAAAGGCGAACGGACCCGCCTGTTTCTGACGGAGGCCGGATACCAGAAAAGCCTGGAGAACCAGGAAAAGGGCCACATCAAGATTCTCAGCCATGCCAAGGTGCGCCAGGGACATCTGTACTATGACCGCTCCGATCAGCTGCGTTGAAAGGAGCCTGCCATGATGAAATACCTGCTGCGGCGGCTGGTGGTCCCGCCTTAGTATCAAGCGCCACCCCTGCAAAATCCGTGGAAAGGAGGCGATGACCTATGCAGGAGGAAGTGGAAAACAGGACTTTGACGCTGGTAGTCAGCGGAACAAAGTTTACCGGGCGGCTGTTTAAGGCCGCCATCACCAAGTACCTTGCCCACCGCAAGGAAAAGAAGCTGCAAAAGCAGAAAAGCCGGGATACCCCCGTGATTCCCCACGGCAAACAGACGGTGAAGCAGCTGATCGGCCAGAATCAGGGCGTTTCCAACATCGAGATCACCGACCCCTCCATCAAGGAGTTTGAAAAGATCGCCCGGAAATACGGCGTTGACTATGCGGTGAAGAAGGACCGCAGCAGCTCCCCGCCCAAGTACCTGATCTTTTTCAAAGGCCGCGATGCGGATGCCCTGACCGCTGCCTTTACCGAGTACACCGGCAAGAAGGTCAGAAAGGCGCAGAAAACAGAGCGTCCGTCCGTGCTGGCAAAGCTGAGCCAGTTCAAAGAGCTGGTGAAACACGCCGTTGTGGACCGGAACAAGCGGAAGGAGCTGGAACGATGAAGATGAAAAAGCAACTTGACATCAAAAAGCTCCTTTTGCTGAATATGCCCTATATCCTGATGGGGCTGTTCGCAACCAACTTCGGTGAAGGATGGCGGATGGCCGTGGGTGCGGACGCTTCGGCAAAAATGCTTTCGTTCTTCTCCACGCTGCCGGTGGCGCTGGCCAGCTGGTGGCCCAGCCTGCACCCTTTGGACCTGCTGGTGGGGCTGTGCTGCGGCGCTGGCCTGCGATTGGCCGTGTATCTCAAAAGCAAGAACGCCAAGAAGTACCGGCACGGTATGGAGTATGGCAGCGCCCGCTGGGGCACCCATGAGGACATCGCACCCTACATCGACCCGGTGTTCCAGAACAATGTGATTCTGACTAAAACCGAGAGCCTGACCATGAACAGCCGCCCCAAGGACCCCAAGACCGCCAGAAACAAAAATGTGCTGGTGATCGGTGGCTCCGGTTCCGGCAAGACCCGCTTCTGGCTGAAACCGAACCTGATGCAGATGCACAGCTCCTATGTGGTGACAGACCCAAAAGGCACCATCCTGGTGGAGTGCGGCAAAATGCTTCAGCGCGGCACACCCAAGCTGGGCAAGGACGGCAAGCCCATGAAGGATAAGCACGGCAAGGACATCTATGAGCCTTATCGGATCAAAGTCCTCAATACCATCAACTTCAAGAAGTCCATGCACTATAATCCCTTTGCCTACATCCACTCCGAAAAGGACATCTTGAAACTGGTCACGACGCTGATCGCCAACACCAAGGGCGAGGGCAAGGCCGGGGACGATTTTTGGGTTAAGGCCGAGACGCTTTTGTACTGCGCCCTCATTGGGTATATCCACTACGAGGCCCCGGTGGAGGAACAGAATTTCTCCACCCTCATCGAGTTCATCAACGCGATGGAGGTCCGGGAGGATGACGAGGAGTTCAAGAACCCCGTGGACCTGATGTTTGACGCGCTGGAGGCAGAGAAGCCCAACCACTTCGCCGTCCGTCAGTACAAAAAGTACAAGCTGGCTGCGGGCAAAACCGCAAAATCCATCCTGATTTCCTGCGGTGCGCGCCTTGCCGTGTTCGACATCGCGGAGCTGCGGGAGGTCACGGCCTACGACGAGCTGGAGCTGGATACCCTGGGAGACCGGAAAACCGCCTTGTTCTTGATTATGAGCGACACGGACGATAGCTTTAACTTCCTGATCTCCATGTGCTACACCCAGCTGTTCAATCTGCTCTGCGAAAAAGCGGACGATGTGTACGGCGGGCGGCTGCC
>NZ_HF998996.1:0-994 GCF_000433815.1 Blautia sp. CAG:257 | reverse complement strand
GGGCGGCTGCCGGTCCATGTGCGGTGCCTCATTGACGAGGCCGCCAATATTGGACAGATCCCTCGGCTGGAAAAGCTGGTTGCCACCATCCGAAGCCGTGAGATTTCCGCCTGCCTGGTGCTGCAAGCACAGTCCCAGCTCAAAGCTATCTACAAGGACAACGCCGATACCATCATCGGCAACATGGATACCTCCATCTTCCTGGGCGGCAAAGAGCCGACAACCCTCAAGGAGCTGGCCGCCGTGCTGGGCAAGGAGACCATCGACACCTACAACACCGGCGAGAGCCGGGGCCGCGAGACATCCCATTCTCTTAACTACCAAAAGCTCGGCAAAGAGCTTATGAGCCAGGATGAACTGGCCGTCATGGACGGCGGCAAGTGTATCCTCCAGCTGCGCGGTGTGCGGCCTTTCCTCTCGGACAAGTACGACATCACCAAGCACCCCAATTACCCGTACACCGCCGACGCGGACCCCAAGAACGCCTTTGACATCGAGGCGTTCCTGTCCACCCGGCTCAAGCTCAAGCCCAACGAGGTCTACGATGTGTATGAAGTAGACGCAGAGGGCGTGTAAATCTGTTCCGCTGTGAAAGGAGTGATCTTATCTACCCGCCTCAACCGCCCCGGATGGGGCCATCGGCGTACAAAGCGGACAATCACCAAAAAATAATGAAAAAAGGAGGACAGCCGGAATCAGGCCCCGGAAACCGGGTGCCGATTGTTCCGGCTTTTGTATGCCTATGAATGACTAAATCAAACTTTTCAAATGATTCCGGCTAACTATAATTTATGGCATTTTTCAATCAGGCTATCACCGTTCTTCAGACCCTCGTTATCGCTCTGGGCGCTGGTCTCGGCATCTGGGGTGTCATCAACCTGCTGGAAGGTTACGGCAACGACAACCCCGGTGCGAAAAGCCAGGGCATGAAACAGTTCATGGCTAATTAAAGGGAACAAAAAGAAAGGAAAAGCACAATCCAGACGGTATCAGC
>NZ_HF998995.1:0-9747 GCF_000433815.1 Blautia sp. CAG:257 | reverse complement strand
GTATCCCTGATATATCTGGCGGAACACCTCATCCGGACAGCAGGAAGAATAATAATGCTCCAGAGAAATCCGGTTTCCTTTTACCACACTGATCTCTTTTGCCAGTTCTCCGGTAAAATCGCCCTCTTCTGCAAGCTCTCCTGCCAGCTCCAGGGTAAGTTCTTTTAAAATACTATTCTTTTCTTCCTCTGACAAAATATTTGCCGCAGTAAATCCATATGCCTGTTTTAAAATAGCATAAAATACCCCGTGAAAGGTTCCAAACGTCACCGGGCTGTGCTCCTGTCCGGTAAATTTTAAAAACCGTTCCTTCATTTCCTTTGCCGCGGCCCTGGAAAATGTCACAACAAGAATGGAAGCCGGGGATATCCCACATTCTTTTGTCATATATGCAATTCGTTCTACTGTTACGGAGGTTTTCCCCGATCCGGGGCCTGCCAGAACCATCATGGGTCCTGACAGGTGGGCGATTGCCCGTTTCTGAGATGGATTACGTTTCATATAAGTCCGTTCTTAGCTGAGTTTTTCAATGGCTGCTTTTACGCGCTTCAGAGTTTCTTCCTTGCCAATGATCTCCATGATCTCAGTTGCTCCGGCAGGTGTCATCTGCTTGCCGGAAACTGCAGTACGGAGCGGCCACATAACATATCCGTTCTTGTAGCCCTTTTCTTTTACAAATTCGCTTAAAGAAGCAAACAGAGGATCATTTGTATAGTCCTCCTGAGCTTCAAGTACAGGAAGAACCTCTTTTAATACAGTAAGAGCAGTTTCTTCTGTTGTTTTCATTTTTTTGTGGCAGTACATGGAGGAATCATACTCCGGAACTTCCTCAAAGAAGTCGATCAGAGCCGGAATATCCGGGAATACCTCGATTCGTGTCTGCACCATTCCTGCAATTTTATGGAAATTATAATCTTTTTTCAGTACTTCCTTCATATAAGGCAGGGCTTTTTCATAAAAAGCTTCCGGATCCATTTTTTTGATATATTCGCCGTTCATCCAGCGCAGCTTCTGGATATCAAAAACAGCCGGTGATTTGCTGATGTGGTGATAGTCAAAGGCTTCCACAAGCTCAGGAAGAGAATAGATCTCTCTGTTTTCCTGAGGGCTCCAGCCAAGAAGGGCCACAAAGTTTACAATCGCCTCTGTCAGGAATCCCTGATCTACCAGATCCTCATAGGAAGAATGTCCGGAACGCTTGCTGAGCTTCTGATGTTCCTCGTTTGTAATAAGAGGACAGTGTACATAAACCGGGATTTCCCAGCCAAACGCCTCGTAAATACGATTGTATTTCGGCGCTGAGGAAAGGTACTCGTTTCCGCGGACCACATGGGTGATTCCCATCAGGTGATCGTCCACTACGTTTGCAAAATTATAAGTGGGATAACCGTCTGATTTAATCAGGATCAGATCTTCCATTTCCTCATTATTTACTGTGATATCTCCGTAAATCACATCATGGAAGGTAGTGGTTCCCTCTGTGGGCATATTAAACCGGATTACATGAGGCTCTCCTGCTGCAAGACGTCTCTCTACTTCTTCCTTAGGAAGATTCAGACAGCGCTTGTCATAAATGGAAATTTCTTTTCCTGCCACCATGCGCTTCATGGATTCCAGTTCTTCCTGTCCGCAGAAACAGTAATAAGCGTCTCCCTGATCTACAAGCTTTTTTGCATATTCCAGATAAAGACCGGAAGCCTGACGCTCACTCTGTACATAAGGTCCTACGCCGCCGTCTTTATCCGGCCCCTCATCATGAAGCAGACCTGTCTTTTCCATGGTGCGGTAAATAATATCAACCGCACCCTCCATATAGCGCTCCTGATCCGTATCCTCAATACGGAGGATAAAATCTCCCCCCTCATGTTTGGTGATCAGGTATGCGTATAATGCCGTACGCAGATTTCCCACATGCATTCTTCCTGTGGGGCTTGGCGCAAATCTTGTCCTTAACTTTGTCATAATCTCTCTCCTGTTTTTCTTTATACTATGAAATTCCCTGAGACATCTCTGCCTCAGGGAATTTAGCGCTGTCGTCCGATACACGGCAACCGTTTAACTCAATTATGCTTCGATGCCTCTGTTCTTCAGATATTCGATCACATCTCCTACGGTAGCAAGATCTGCAAGCTCCTCCGCAGGAATCTCAATATTGTACTCATCCTCCAGTGCCATTACAAGCTCAAAAAGATCCAGTGAATCTGCCCCCAGGTCATCCTTAAAAGAAGTTTCCAAATTAATCTCATTTTCATCACAGCTTAACTGCTCTGCGATCATTTTTTTCATTTCTTCTAACATTACTATCTTCTCCTTTATCAAATATGCTGCTTTGATGTGGAAAGTATATATTCTGTACATCTATTTGTCAATAGATTTCCACGATTTTCTCTTTTTCCGGACACTGTGTTCCGGGTATTTCCTATATATCCTGGAATTTTATCCGCCGGGCCACACTTAACGCCAGACCCATTTCTGTCATCAGGAACATAATTGAGGTACCTCCGTAGCTGATAAACGGCAGCGTGACACCTGTATTTGGCATAAGGTTTAATACAACCGCGACATTAAAGATCACCTGCAGCGCAATATGGATAAAAATTCCGGTTACCATAAGACTTCCCAACAGATCGGAAGCATTCTGCGCAATAAAGAACAGCCGGTACAGAAGGTAAGCAAACATAAGAAGCAGCATAACGCCTCCTGCTATTCCCAGTTCCTCACACACAATAGAAAAAATCATATCATTCTGCGCCTCGGGAACACTTCCAAGCTTCTGGATGCTGTTTCCCAGACCTCTTCCCAGAAGTCCGCCGGAGCCTATGGCATACAGGGCCTGAAGAGTCTGATATCCCATTCCGTCTGCAAACTCTTCCGGACGGAGCCATACAAGAATTCGCCCGATTCGGAAATTTTCATTTGTTTCCGGGTCTACCGTAAGATACAGAAGCATTACAATTCCCGCCACAAGAACCACGCCCACCGCCGCAATGCTGAGAAACAGCTTTGTATTCGGATGAGCAACAAAAATAAGACCTGCGGTAATGCCGAAAATAATGATAGCCGTACTGAGATTGTCTGTTAAAAAATAAGCGCCGAAAGCAAGCACTCCTCCTGCTGCTGCCAGTATCATACAGCTTTTCAGGGTTTTTATCTGCCGCCCCATTTCTATGATCATGTAAGGCAGACACACGATCACTGCAATTTTTGCAATCTCCGCAGGCTGAAACTGAATCCCCAGCTTCAGCCAGCGTCTCGCTCCGTTTACCTCCTGACCCAGTGGAGTAATCTTTACCAGAGCCATCAGAAACAGAGCAGATACATATAAGATCGTGGTAAATCTGCCAAGGATATGATAATCAATTTTTGATATTACAACTGCCGCAACAATACAGACAGCGCTGATCAGCGCCTGTTTCTTAAAAAAATACATGTCATCGCCGTACTTGACCTCTGCCATGTAGGAACTGGTACTGTACAGCATAATCAGCCCAAAGCAGGTAAGAAGAATGATCACTGCCAGAAGACTGTAGTCATAATAGTCTACCCGTTTCCGTCTTCCGTTTTTTTTCCTGCTGCGGCCGGACAGCTTTTTCTGCTGTGCTGGTCTTGCCATGAAAACACCTGTCTCTTTCTGTTTCAAACAAAAAATATGTATCAAGTGTTCCTATTATAGCAGAATCCTTTCTCCTGTGCAAGTTTTCCGGATTCCTCTGCCAGCCTGCAAAGCTGTCTGTTTTTCTCATTCACTGGTCCGAACTCATTTACACAACAGATCACCTGAGCACATTGTTCCATCGTCTTCACCGCTTTCTGATAGACTTCCTCCCGGATCAGAGAAAAGGGCTGTTCCTCTATCACCTCCGCCGCCAGAGCCCGGGCCACTTCACAGTCCACATCATTTCCGTGAAGAATACCTGCTGCAAAAGGAATCCCCGCCCTCTGAAGCTTCCTGTATACCGGAATACCTGTACCGTTTCCTCCGATCACAAATACCTCCGGTTTTCCTTTTGGCTTTTCCATTTCCAGGCAGCCGAATGCTGCATTGTAGCTTCCTGTTGTAATTCCATAAAGATGATGCACATATTCAGAACTGAAGATTTCCTCCGGAGACCCGTATTTTTCTATTTTATCTCCATGAACACAGATCACGCAGTCAGAAATCTTCTGAGCCAGATCCAGTTCATGAAGAGACATCAGAACCGCTGTTTTTTTCCGAACTACCATATCTTTAAGAATTGCCAGCAGCTCAAGCTTGTGTCTGATATCAAGAAATGAAGTAGGCTCGTCCAGTACAATTACCTCCGGCTCCTGGCAGATAGCTCTTGCAAGAAGAATCCTCTGTCTCTGGCCGTCACTGACGGCGGTAAAATCCCTGTCCTTAAAATCCAGCGCATGAACCAGTTCCATTGCCTCATGAACCTTTTCCCAGTCTTCTTCTCCCAGAATTCCCAGTGTTCCCGTATATGGATAACGTCCTGTTGCCACAATATCCTCACAGGTCATAAGCTCCGGCCGGATACGTTCTGTCATTACAACCGCCAGTCTTTTTGCCACATCCTTTCCGGACATGCGGCTCATCATTTCACCGTCCAGGTATACTGCCCCGCCAACCAGTTTCAGCTGCCGGGTCATACTTTTTAAAATCGTGGACTTTCCTGCTCCGTTAGGGCCGATCAGAGTAAGTATCTCCCCTTTTTTCAGACGGATCTCAATATCTTTGATCAGAGGCTTCCCGTCATAACCTACTGTCAGCTGCTCTGTTTGAATAAAATACTCTTCCATTATGCGGACCTCTTTCTCCGAATCATAATATAAATAACAACAGGTGCGCCAAACACCGCAGTTACCGAACTGATACTGAGCTCCGTAGGCGCAAAGGCTGTTCTTGCGATCAGATCACAGAAAAGACAGAATACTGCTCCTCCCAGAAAACAGGCCGGGATCACCAGAAGGGGCCGGGCTGTTTTTAATAAACTTTTTACCAGATGAGGCACCGCAATTCCCACAAAGGAAATCGGCCCTGCAAATGCAGTAACACAGGCTGATAAAATACTGGACAGAAGAATCAGCGCCACACGGAAAAGTTTAATATTTACGCCCATGTTCTGTGCATAGCCTTCCCCAAGCTGATAAGCGCTGATAGGTTTTGACATCAGAAATACCATCAGTACCGTAACTGCTGTCACAACTGCCATCATCCGCACATTTTCCCAGTTCATGCCGGAAAAGCTTCCCATGGACCAGTTATGAAGATTTACAATATTGGAATCATCTGCAAACGTGATCACAAAATCTGTAATGGCAGAACAGATATATCCGATCATAATGCCACTGATAATAAGAGCAGACATCTGTTTTACTTTTTTTGCAACAAGCAGTACAAAACCCATAGAGATCATAGAGCCCACAAAGGCGGCCAGAATCAGAACTGCCGAGGATGCAACCATGGATTTTCCCAAAAGAAAAATCATCACAAGAGAAACCACCAGTTTTGCTCCGGATGAAATTCCAAGAACAAAAGGACTGGCTATGGGATTACCGAAAAAAGTCTGTAAAAGGAAACCGGATACAGATAAAGCGCCTCCCAGGATAATGGCTGCCAGTATTCTGGGAAGCCTGATCTCCCAGACAATATTAAGAGCCGTGTCCTCTCCCTTTCTCAAAAACAGTATTTCCATAATCTCCTTTACAGAAATCTCAATACTTCCGGAATTAATATTCCACACTGTAAAACTCATCAGAAGCAGAGCCAGAAAGCCAAAGGCGATCCAGTATCTGAGATGTAGTTTCTTCCTCATATTTCTATCCTTCCTGCTTATTTATAAGAATCTGCGTCTTCATAACTTATTTCAGTCGGTGCATATAGGTCAGGGCGTCCAGCCTTTCATCTTCTGCTGTCAGCATGGCATGAATATCTTCGATCATGGTTCCCAGCCCCATAGTATCCTGAAAAAGGTTCTGTTCCGTACACCATACATTTCCGTTTTGCACTGCCTTGAAATCTTTAAGAAGCGAACTTTTTGCCAGAAGCTGGTCAATGGTTGTCAGCTCGCCGTCAATGGTGCTGTTATAAATAATATAATCTGCATCTTTGGCTTTGGCATAAAATTCTTCCATCTGCATGTTCATGGTGGAAAGTGCGCTGTCATCTTCTCCAAGCTCGTCAAAAATATATTTTCCGCCTGCCAGCTCAATCATTTTCGCCACATAGTCATTGGATTTTCGCACATTTGCAGCTCCTACAGAATTAATATAAAAAAACGCCACTGTCTTTCCTGTATTTTTGCTGTTTTCCAGATTTTTCACCTTATCTGCCTGTTTTTCAAAAAGTTCCTGAGCCGGTTCTTCCTTATCCAGAAGCACTCCATACAGTTTCAGCCACTCTGTTCTTCCCAGGGGATGAGGCTCATAGCTGGAATGCTCCACAAGAACCGGAATTCCAAACTGTTCCAGCTTTTCCTTCACTTCAGGCATATGGTAGATCATGGTAGATTCCACAGCAAGTCCACAGTTTTTGCTTAGAATCAGTTCATAATCAGGAGCGCTGTATTTTCCTGCAAAAGAAATACTTCCATCCTCCAGAGCTTTTTTTGCCTCTTCAATATACCAGCCGTCTGCATCTGTGCCGGAAAGACTGATGTGATCCAGCCCGTCCAGCGCGCAGAACAGATTCATGGCAGAGGTTGCCACAAGGTAAATATTCTGCACCGGCTGTTGAATAACTGCAATGGTTTCATCCAGGGATTCCGGCGCCTTTTTCCCTTCCGGCACAACCAGAAATCTGTCCTTATCTGCAATTGTGATCAGAGCATAGCCATCTTTATAATAATCTACAGAAAACTGTTCTGCATAATCAAGTTCCATGCTGTGATCGTAAACAAGTCCTGAAATTTCCAGCGGTTCCTTCTGGCCTTGAGATGCCTGGACCGGAAGAATACCTTCCATAAAAAGCATAATACTTACAATAAAACAGATTAAAATCCTTTTCATATTTATTCAGCCTTTTTTACAGATTCAGAATCAAACTGCAGGGTATAATCAATCTCATGGGGTTCGCTCATGGCTACTGTATCCGCCTTTACTTCAAGAGCAGTATCAAAGGCCTCCACAGGAATTTCAAATACAGAATTTCCCTCTGTATTCATCATTTCATATTTCTCCCCGTCCACAATCATATAATCATAGTTGGGACTGCTCCAGGTAATGACTGCCACAGCCTTCCCGTCTGAAATTTTCATTTCTGCCGGACTCTCTACAGAGGCCTTTCCTGAACCGCCTTCCAGCGCTACTTCCACTGTGTAATCTCCATCCTCAAGCTTCAGCTCCTCTGCTGTCTTTCCTTCTGATGAACCGCCTGTCTCTTCACTGTTCTCCGCTGGCTGAGGATTGGAAACACTTACTTTATGATCGTACCACTTGCCTTTTTTGCCAAGAAGTGCTACGTCAAATTCTTCCTCAAGAGACGGAACCGGAATGTCAAAGCCATACACGGTTTCTTTATAGCCATCGCTGTATGTAACCTCATCCTCTGTAGGCTCCAGAACCTTCGCGCCTTCTTTCTGTGCATCCTCCGCTTTTCCTGAAAACAGGTTTACGATGCTTTTGGAAACAAGGCTGACATGAATGGTCATTTCCCCGTTCTTTACTGTCAGTGTTCCCTTGCCGTCTTTTGCCTCATTCACATGAAACATGTTGCTGTCTGTATCAAAATCAGCTGTGTAAATACCGTCTTTCAGCTCATTCTCTATGGCTTCTTTACTTTCAGCAGCGGCTTCTGCAGATGTTTTTTCCTCTGCCATAACAGAACTGTAGCTTCCCATAGCTGCTGCTATACTCAGCATACAGAGGGCAATTACTGTTTTTCGTTTCATTTTATCAATCTCCTTTCAAAATAACTGCCCGGAAGTTCTGTAACATTCCGGGCAGATTTTTTATCCATATGGTTCTTATTCTTCTGCAGCTTCCGTTTCTGCCTCTGCTGTTTCAGCTTCTGCCGCCTCATCCTCTGTAGCTGCTTCTGTTCCAAGGGAATCAATTGCTGCTTTTGTATGATCCACATAAAGCTGTTTTACTGCATCGATTCTTCCCAGGCCGGCAATCTGAGCATCCACACTGTCAAAGCTGCCGGATGCTTCAAACATGGATTTCCAGGAATCTTCTTCACTTCCTGCCATATCATTATTTGCATGATCTCCGGCAACTACCATAAGCGGACGAAGGATTACTTTTTTATATCCTGCTTCTTTTACCTTTTCGATCACTGCTTCGCAGGCAGTATCTTCCGGCTCACCTTCTACAGTGCCGATAAATGCATTCTTAAATCCAAGCTCCTCCATCTGGGTCTGCATCTGGCTGTAGCTTACCTTTGCTGTATGGGAAGTTCCGTGGCCAAGAAATACAAATGCTGTGCCATCCTCTGCAGCTGCTTCCATACTGTCAAATCCTGCTTCCTGAACTGCCGCATCTGCAACTGCCTGAGCAACTGCTGCTTTATCTTCATTAATCACAGTTGCATCATCCCCAACCTCGCCAAGCATAGGCTCTGCAATTGCAACGGATTCAAATTTGTCCTGATACTGTTCAAGAACCTCTGCCATCTCGTCATATTCAGCTCCATGCATGAGATGTGTAGGCTGCACCACAAGATTCTTTACTCCATTTTCCACTGCGCGGTCAAGAGCCTGCTGCATATTGTCAATCACTTCCCCGTCTCTTGCCTGAACGTGGTTGATAATGATCTGAGCAGTAAATGCTCTTCTTACGGCCCAGTCCGGATAAGCTTCCTGCAAAGCGTCTTCAATTCCTTTAATGTCCTCAACACGGCTGTCGTTATAGGAGGTTCCAAAGCTTACTACCAGAAGCTCGTTCTCGCCAATCTCATCTGCATTGCGTGCATCATCTTTGGCAGCGTCTCCGGTGTCCAGTCCAAAGTAATCCGGGCTGGCATTCTCGCCTTCCACCAGCTCTTTCTGTGCATCGGTAAGGGCATCCCAGGCTTCTTTTGCAGCTTTACAGTCATCATCTGTTGTTTCTGTTCTTTCCTGAACATAAATTTTATCGATCAGCGCTGCCACATTGTCTGCTGCCTGCTGATCTGCATCTGCACTTTCTTCTCCTGCAGCTTCAGTTTCCTCAGCCGCAGCTTCTGTTGTTGTTTCTGTATCGGAAGCATAAATGCTGGAGGCTCCCATCATAGAAACAGTTGTTACAGTCATCAGTAATGCCAGTGCTTTTACAGTTTTGTTTTTCATGTTTTTATCCTCCTTTTTTACACTGTGCCGGAATCTGTCCGCTGTATGACAGTTTTCCGAAAAATGAATAAAAATGTACGGAGAAAAACTCTTCTGCAAAACACCGTGCCATTACCTGAATTTTTATATAAAAATAAAAAAACCCCTTACTCATGGTAAAAGGGCTGCTGACACAATTCGGTACAACCAATTACTCGTGATTTGGGGCCCTCGTCCCCGTACCAATATCAGGCAGGTTTCCTGGCTTATAATTCCACATACAAAGCAGCCTTCCCAGTTTCCCAGTGGCTGTAAAAATACAAAATGCTTTGTACTCCTTAAATACAGTGACGAGATCGTGCAGGATTCTCACCTGCTTCCCTTTTAACCGGATAAAAATCCAGCACCTGATATTCTTTTTATTCAATTTTCTAAATTATACCACTCTTTTTTGACAAATACAAGCATCCTTACAGAAAAACAGAGATTTCGCTTTTAACTTTGTATTTTTATAAAA